>DATNRD010000237.1:0-3034 GCA_036703665.1 Candidatus Obscuribacterales bacterium | reverse complement strand
GACCGGAACCGCCGGTGCCTCCTCGTGGGCGACCGATTTGATTGCCGCGAACAGATCCGTATTGAATGGTGATGCCTCGGTGTTCTCCCACTCCAGGACTGAGAATTCCACTGACTTATCGTTTACCGTCTTGCGCAGGCTCGCTATGAAGTCGTCATGCTTGACCCCGGGCAGAAGCCGGCAATCGAGCTCGGCCGTCGCTTCGGCCGGAATGACATTGGTCTTGTAGCCGGCCTTGAGAACGGTCAGCGAAACCGTGTTCACTAGCATCGAGGACTTGAGCTTATCCTCGAGCAGCCGTCGCATCGTTTCTTGATTTCTCGCGGCATCGTCGATGTCGGCATAGGCGGATTTTTTCCATCCGGTTTCCGTCTGGCTCACCTGCTTGAAGTATTCGCGCACTGCCGGAAGTACCATGGGTTCGGGCGGAGCATTGACAATCGCGTCCAGGGCGCGAACCAGCCGATTGGGCGCGGCGCCGGGCAGCGGCATCGAGGCATGACCTGCCTCGCCCCTGGCGGTGAGCTGAAGCCAGAGGACCGATTTTTCCGCGACGTCGACTCCCCAGTACCTCGGCTTGCCATCCTGGTCGGTGTCGATGTGAAACCCTTCGTTGATCAGGAATTCGGCATCCTTTAAAAGCTCGGGATGGTGCTTGGCGAACCACTTGGCTCCGTACTCGCCGCCAACCTCCTCGTCGGGCGTTCCGAGAAAAATGATGTCGCGGTCAAGAGTTTGCCCGGAGCGTTTGAGCAGGAGCATGGCTTCCAGCTCGGCTATGCCCATTCCCTTCATGTCGAGCGCGCCGCGACCCCAGAGCTCGCCATCGTGAACTTCCCCGGCGAAGGGCGGATGGGACCAGTCTTCAGCCCTGGCGGGAACGACATCTATGTGGTTCAAAAGCACCACAGCCTTTTGCTTGCCGGTGCCCTTCAGGCGCGCATAAACGCAAGCCCGATTGGGAGCCGTCTCATAGAGAGTCGCCTCGATGCCGTTCTCGCGCAGCAGCGAGGCCAGATATTCCGCACCGAGGCGCTCGTTGCCGGGAGGAACCGTCGTGTCGATTTTCAGATACTGCGAGAGGTATCGCGCCGCTTCTGCTCCTGCGCTCTCGAAGTCGACCGCCGCCCGCGCAGCTGGTGAGGGCAATATGAGCGCCAGCGCTGTTGAAAGTATGATGGAGCCCAGGATCTTTGCCATGGTTGTACTGGACATTATTTACCTCTCATCCGCTCGATTACCCGTCATTCACTCGACCCCGTTTCATCCACTCGACCAGCGTCGGGCTTCGCCTTCCATAAGCGTTTTCCACAGCGGTTTGCCGGACTGGTCGTAATCAACATTGAGGATCTTTATGCGCATGCGCTTGGGAGCAACTATCTGATAGACAGCGGAGACTTCTGTAAATCCGTAGTGGATTGCGCGCCTCCAGCCGTCGACAATGCGGACCTGGTCGATTCTTACCTGCTCGACTCTGTCAGCGCCTAACTCTTGAACGTCGTTCTTGACTGTGGTGGGCAGGTTCGTGCCGCCCGGCACGAGGGCCGGCGAAACGTGCGTGGTCAGTTGTACCCGCAGGCCGTGTGCGAACCAGACATCGCTGGAGGCAACTCTCAACTTCCCGTCGGGGCCCAACTGGAACTTGAGGGTCAGTCGGCCGGTCTTGCCCAGGCGAAAGCTATTCTTGATTTCTTCTATGAACCGCAAGCAATAAGGCTCCCGGTGCAGATCGGGGTAGGTGTCCATCTGCGTGATCTTGACCGAGCCGTCCCATTCTCCCTTGAGTGCGGGCGGTAGCGAGGCTGCTTGATCCACGCCGAGTCTCCACGTGTCCTGTCCTGTTCCGCCCCGGAGCAGTTCTTGCGGCAGCCTGGGCTCGCCACCACCGGCGATCTCTTCGACTCTCCCGTACAGCACCTTCGGCTGCTTGATTTCCTGCCCGTAAGCAGGCGCGGTTGCATGGAAAATGAACGGCAGCCCGAACGCCAGAACGAATGCGACTTTCTTGAGTGAAGACATGGTCACCAATTATGGTTCAATTTCTCTGATTTTGGATAGGATTGCTTTCGGATTAATCGGATAAGAGTGCGGAGGTGCTCGCTCATGATCATCGCCAGCTGGAACGTCAATTCCATTTCAGTGCGGCTGCCGCACTTGTTGGAATGGCTCAAGCAGCATCAACCGCATGTCATGTGCCTACAAGAAACCAAGACGGTGGACGAGAAGTTTCCACTCAAACCCATCGAGGAGGCGGGCTACCATTGCGAATTCCACGGCGAGAAGGCCTACAACGGCGTAGCAGTTCTTAGCAGGCAGCAGCCTTCGTTCGTGCAGAAAGGTTTTCCCGGAGATGCCGAGACGGCATCCAGACGATTCCTGGAAGTCAAGGTCGGTCCGCTGCACGTGTTGAACGTCTACGTTCCAAACGGCTCCGAGGTCGGTTCCGATAAGTATTTTTTCAAGCTCAAATGGTTTGAGCAGCTCAAGCACCATCTGCGCTCCAGACACAAGCCCGGCGAGCTGCTGATTGTCTGTGGCGATTTCAATGTAGCCCCTGAAGAGCGTGACGTATACGACCCGGTGGCTCTGGCGAATCAGATCCTGTTCAGCCCGGACGAGCGTGCTGCGCTCGAATCGGTGAAGGAGTGGGGATTGGTGGACACGTTTCGCCAACACAACCAGGAGGCGGGTCAGTACTCGTGGTGGGACTATCGAATGGCTGCATTCCGCCGAAACATGGGATTGCGTATCGATCACATTCTCGCTACGCGCCCTGCTTCGGAAAAATGCACGCGAGCGTGGATCGATAAGGAACCTCGCAAGCTGGAGAAGCCAGCGGATCACGCCCCGGTCGCAGCGGAGTTTTCCGTCTAAGGCGAATCGTGCAGGGCGTTGACGTAGCAGATGGCGCGTAAGGATTCACTCAAGGACGTCTCCGCAATGTCATTCTGAGCCGAGCAAGGCGAGGCGAAGAATCTCTGACTTACAGGCGCTGCTGTGAGAGATTCTTCGTCGCCCCCCGCGGGGGCTCCTC
>DATNRD010000236.1:0-3899 GCA_036703665.1 Candidatus Obscuribacterales bacterium | reverse complement strand
ATACGAAGTTGCTTGAACCCAAGCGATGACGGCGTGACGATTCTGGCTGGCCCTGGCAGAACCACGCCCGGGAAATCGGCAACCAGGATGATCTCGCCGTCGCCTCCCGGCAGATATTGAATGGCCGGCGGAGGCAACGGGCGCTTGAGGTGCGTTGTGATAACGACCAGCTTGCCTGCCGCATCTTCCACCACCGAGGCGATGCGGTTGAAGTCCCTTGCATACTGCGCGCCGGCAGTGCTTGAGCTTGTTAGCCAGAGAATTAAGATGAGGACTGTTTTCGCTACCCGGCTCAATCGCCGCGACATGAATCCACCTTAACTTTCTAGGTCGGGGCTATTCTAGCACGCTGAGAGAGGATCTCAGAAGGTCGTAAATATCCGCTTGATATCGATTGCCACCGCCGGTGAGGCGAAAAAAATCTTGAGTTCAACCGGCACCGGTTGTTTATCTGGTAACCTTTCGTAATTGTTGTCGTTTGAATTTATGCTGCCGCCCTTCTGGGCCGCCAGCTTACAAAGGCTTTAACCCGGCCTCGAACGACAATGCCGGGTCGTTGCTGCCAGTACCGACACAACGGACGTCGGCGGGTACCTGGTGGTTCCTGAGGCTAAGGAGAAACTGACCTGCAATGGATTACCTTTTAGTAGCTACCGTACAGGAAAACGGAGTTTTTGGGATGGACTACCTTCTAATGGCAATAGGCTGTGCCGTGGTGGCGCTCATTTACGGGCTGGCGATAAGCCTGTGGATTGTAAAACTGAATCCCGGCAATGAGCGCATGCAGCAGATCGCAGCGGCTATACAGGAAGGCGCCCGGGCGTATATGAACCGCCAGTACACCACAATCGCACTGGTAGGGGTCGCTCTGGCAGTCATCCTTGGGCTGGTGCTCGGCTGGACGACTGCTGCCGGTTTTGTGACTGGCGCGATTCTTTCCGGCCTGGCCGGGTACATCGGCATGTTCGTCTCCGTGCGAGCAAACGTGCGCACGGCTCAGGCTGCTACTCAGGGTCTGGAAAAGGCTCTCGATGTGGCCTTCAAAGGCGGTTCCGTTACCGGGCTCCTGGTGGTGGGTCTAGGTCTTCTTGGAGTAGCGGGATTCTACGGCGTGACCAGAGATGTAAACGCGCTGGTAGGACTTGGATTCGGGGCCAGCCTCATTTCCGTGTTCGCGCGACTGGGCGGCGGGATTTACACCAAGGCGGCAGACGTCGGTGCTGATCTTGTGGGCAAGGTGGAAGCCGGCATTCCCGAGGACGATCCCAGGAACCCGGCTGTCATCGCTGACAACGTCGGCGACAACGTCGGCGACTGCGCCGGCATGGCCGCCGACCTGTTCGAAACGTACGCGGTCACGGCCATAGCCACCATGCTGCTGGCCTGGATCACCTTCAAAGATCAAATCGTCAGCGCAGGCAGACAGGATGTCCTTCTTTACCCGCTTGTGCTGGGCGGAGTCTCGATTATCGCCTCGGTGCTGGGCACGTTTTTCGTGCGCCTGGGCGGCAGCAAGAAGATCATGAACGCGCTCTACAAGGGACTGATAGTCTCCGGTGTCGTAGCGGGCGTAGCCTTCTATCCCATCACGATGACGATGATGTCGGGGCTGACAGTGGACGGCTCCCCGGTGGATCCAATCAAATTCTGGGCCGCCTCGCTGGTCGGGCTGGTGGTTACCGGTCTTATCGTCATGATTACCGAGTATTACACCTCCACGCACTTCAAGCCGGTGCAGAGCATTGCCCGCGCCTCCGAGACAGGACACGCCACCAACATCATCGCCGGACTGGCCGTGTCGATGAGATCCACGGCCTTGCCGGTTATCGTGATCATCGTCGGCATCCTTGCCTCCTACACGCTTTCGGGGGTGTTCGGCGTAGCGTTGGCGGCCATGTCCATGCTCAGCATGGCAGGCATCATCGTGGCTATCGACTCTTACGGGCCAATCACGGACAACGCCGGCGGTATCGCCGAGATGTCAGAGTTGCCCAAGGAAGTGCGCGATGTGACGGACCCGCTCGATGCCGTGGGCAACACCACCAAGGCCGTCACCAAGGGTTACGCCATCGGCTCGGCAGGGCTGGCGGCCATTGTCCTGTTCAATGCCTACACGCAGGACCTGCAGCACGCATTGAAGGATCACGGCGTCACCACCGTTCTCAGTTTCGACCTCTCCAGCCCGTATGTTCTGTGTGGTTTGTTCCTGGGCGGGCTCATCCCGTTCCTCTTCGGCGCGCTGGCCATGGAAGCCGTGGGTAGAGCCGGAGGACTGGTCGTCGAAGAGGTGCGCCGGCAGTTCCGCACCATACCCGGTATCATGGAGGGCACAGCCAAGCCCGATTACGCTTCCTGCGTCGATATCGTCACCAGATCCGCCATCAGGCAGATGGTGCTGCCGGCCCTGTTGCCGGTGCTGACGCCGGTGGTGGTGGCGGCCGCCGGCGTGTTCTGGCTCAACCAGGCCTTGCCGGGCGAGTACGCGGCCGCCAAGATCATGGGCGGCGTGCTGGTGGGCAGCATCGTGACCGGACTTTTCGTGGCTATCTCGATGACATCCGGCGGCGGTGCATGGGACAACGCCAAGAAATACATCGAGGAAGGCCACCATGGCGGCAAGGGTTCGGAGGCCCACAAGGCAGCCGTCACAGGCGACACGGTGGGCGATCCCTACAAGGACACGGCAGGACCGGCAATCAACCCGATGATCAAGATCTTGAACATCGTGGCGTTGCTTCTTGTCGGTTTCCTTGCCTGATGCGGAGGTTGTAAGATGCAGATCCGACTCGGCACCCGACCTGACGAGCCCAAGATCACGGAGCTTGTTCTCGATGTGATGAAAGAGTTTGGCCTTACGCCAAGCATGGATGGGGCCGAGGCGGATCTAAAGAACATCGAAGCCAACTACTTCGCCAGGGACGGCGTCTTCCTGGTGGCCGAGGAAGAGGGCGAGATCGTGGGAATCGCCAGCGCCCGCAAGGAGTACGAGGGGATCCTCGAGCTCGTGCGCTTTGCCGTGGCCAAGAAACACCGCGGCAAGGGCATCGCCCGCGAGCTGCTCAACACCGTGCTCAAATTCGCTCGCGACATGGAGTACGAGCGCGTGCAAGTCGAGCCTGCCCGGCAGTACCCGGGAGGGGCGAGTGCCCTTATGAAGATGGGCTTCACCTCAGACAACGTCGAGGACGCCCAGCCCGTGTGGTACTACAAGCTCCGCAGTTGAGATGACGTACAGTCAGAGATTCATCTAAACGCCTTCTGCTTCGGTCAGTCGACGCGCAGCCCGCCCGGCGCCCGTGCTAGCCCGCGGGGCTGATGTGGTGCACGTGGATTGACCTGGAGTTTGGATCAATGTGTCCTTCTATTGTCACTGTCTTGCCAACGAACGACTTGAGTCCCGGTTCCTCAGATAAGACGTAGACGGCACCGGTGGACGAGTCCTCGACGACGAACCGGGAACCGGATTCGCTAATCTTCCCGCGAACCGTACCTTCGTAGATGGCTCCTGCCTTCGGTGTTTGCGCTGTCTGTCGGCCAGTGAGCGTAGGCGAGGACTCCGGCTGCTGCGGCTCCTCTGCCACCTGCACCCTCTGCCCGCACCCCGATAAGACCAATATGGCTGTCGATGCAAGCACTGCTCTCGTATCAATCTTCATCCGAATATCCTCCCAAAGTTGCGGACGACTCTAAGAGGCGTAGGTTCCGGCCCCTCACGAAAGATGTAATTTCCGCCGGACCAATGCTGGCTGGTGATACCAGCCTAGGAGCGTGTCGGGAAATTAACCTGCCGGCACAAAGCGCTTGGAGAAACGGGTTGCAGATCATGACATCATTCGGAGATCAAAAAGCAGCATGACACTGTGCCTGGTGGCATGCTATGCAGGATTGGCACTCAGCCT
>DATNRD010000235.1:0-4266 GCA_036703665.1 Candidatus Obscuribacterales bacterium | reverse complement strand
CCAGGCTATCGAGTAACTCATCTGCGCTTGTCCCGTAAAGATGCTGCTCTCGAAGGGAGCGCTCCAAGAGGCGAACCAGCATCAATCCGAGCAGGCAGATGAAGATATGGACACCAAAAATGTTGACTGGTGAGGCGTTCGATCTGCTTAAAAGTCAGATTGAAGAGATGACCGATCGAGGTTTGTTGCGCCCATTCGGCCCAACCGCGCTTGGAACGCAGCTTGACTGCTCGATTGAGCGCAGCCAGCAGGATTGTCGTGCCAACAGAGACTCTTGTTTGTCCCTTTGTAGTCACATGTTTGTCGATCATCTCAGCCACACCCAGACGGTCTGCAAGGGCTTTAAGAGCTGCTACATCGGCGTGCTGATACGAACGAACACTAATCGGAGCAGGATCGGCAACCTTGCCAGCCAGTAACCGTGTCACCAGCTGCTCGCTCGATCCCAGATACATGATGGGCACTGGCGTTGGCTTGCCGTTAATGCGCCGCGATTCGACGATACGGTAGTAAGGACGCCCGCCTACGGTGTACCGCTGCAAACTGGCCATGGTCTATGCCTTGACTTTCCGGTCACCTGGTTAGGATTGATTTTTCAGCTCAGCCGGTTTTCCTAGTCTGACGAGACGACCATGCTAATTCAATATCGCTCTCAAAAACGGGCAGCATGAATGGATCTTCAGGTTCGCCGAATTCGATAACGTACTCTCGGCGACCAGGAGGAGCCGTTTGATCAGCGGGCGGAGCGATGATAATAGTTCCTTGGGAACCTTTAGCAAGAGACACTGTCTCGCCATCAAGGGTTACAGCCGAGATGTCACGCTTCAGTTTAATTACATCAGTTTCAGCGAACATTGCTAGATCCTATTTTTTCTTTGGCGGGAGGATATTTTTGAAGGTGTAGTCCCGTTTCTGCATCTTGCATCCAGTAGAGTCTGCATGGCAGGTCCTTTCCGTTAGCTCCATGAATAGTTTTCAGTGCATCGACCTGCAATTGCCTATCGTTCATAGGCCGTTCCCCAGGGTCAACATGCCACCTATGTTGTGGTGTAAACCCCGCAGCCGTTCCTTTATTACGGCGATTTTGCGGGTGATTGCCCGTGGATTCATTGCCCGCAGGCAATCACAGTTTCTCTGTGAAGAATCGCAAAACGTTATTGAAGAAATTTGGGCAGGCTGTGCGCCGCTTGCGGCGCAGTCTGGGGCTGTCACAAGAAGAGTTTGCCATGGTCGCGGGACTGGATCGCTCGTATGTTGGTGCCATCGAGCGCGGCGAGCAAAACCCCTCGTTGTGGACAATTGCCCGCCTGGCTAACGCTCTGGACGTGACCGTTAGTGAGCTGGTTGGAGACTTGAACTCGCGCTAGCTGATCTTCACAATCACGTGCAGCAGCTTCTCGCCGACCACATCTATACGCTCGGCTGCCAGAACCATCGTCCGGTAGACCTCGCGCACTTTGAGAATCTCCTTGCAATCCTCGACGGTGAAGAGCTGCCGCATCGCCTGGCGATACACCTTGGTGAATCTGTTCTCCGATTTGCGCGACAAGAAGGCCTGCTGGCTCGCTTCGGCCGGGTCGTTTTTCAGAGCCGCAAACGAAAGGGCCAGACAGCGAGTCCCCTCCACCAGAATTTGTGACATCTCGAGCAGGTAGGGCACCTCGGCAGTAATCTCCAGCGCTTCCATCTCGCGCACCGTCGCCTTGGCAGCGTTTATGACCTCATCCAGTCGGGCGGACAGATCGTAGATATCCTCACGGTCCAGCGGCGTGATGAACGACTCCACCAGCTTTCGCTCGAGGTCGAGCTTCAGCTCGTCAGCCTCGCGTTCCAGGTCGCGGACCGCTTGCCCGCGCTCGCCGGCACCGTTGCTGATCCACTCCTGCAACGCCTCCATGCCTTCCAGTGTCTTGGCTGCTTGATTGTTGAGCAGCTCGTAAAAATCGATCGGGGGCGCAAAAATACGCCTGAACCAGGAAACCTCGACCTTGGTGCTTCCGGCAGCCATCTAATGCCCCGTGGATACCGGCTCGTGTTCGCGCTGCTCCAGTGACAGATACAGCCTGAGCACAATGGAGAGCTGTTCGCATACCAGGCGGACAACTTTCTGATCGCCTGGCTTGTAAGCCTGGTTTGGCCATGGAATAACGACCAGCAGCCCCACCCTCTGCCCGGCAATATCGATTGGCTGTGTCAGCGCGTTGTCAAAGGGCTGCGCGACCTTGGCTATCTCTTCATGGAAAGGTGGAAGCCCGAGCTGCAGCGCAACCTTGGCTACGAAGGCCCGAACCGACTGTTCTTGATTGCTCTTGGTCAGATCGAGCATCAAGGTCGAATAGCGCCTGTGATTGACCACCAGAGCGCATGCCCTATAGCTGAGAATCGAGGAAAGCAGGTTGAAGAGTTTTTCCGACACAGCCTCCAGATCAAGAACATCCTCGCCTATCCTCCTGGCCTCATCCACTATGGTGGCTTCAAACAGCAGGCGCTCTAGGAGCTGATTCAAACGGCTGTTGATCTCCTCGGAGGTGGGACCGTGGCCCGCTTCGGCAAGTACGCGCAGACGAGGGCGGCTGCCGGTCTCGCTCAAGATTTCCTTGACAGCCTTGATGAGGCTGGGGAAGCCGGCCTCCTTCGGGATGTAGCGGTCAGCCCCAGACTTCATGCCCCAGAAGCGATCGAGCGAGCCGTCCAGCTTGGTAAGCAGGATCACCGGCGTCGAGGACAGATCGGGATCGTGCTTGACCAGGCGACAGAGCTGGTAACCGTTGATGCCGGACATGATCACATCGGAGATGATCAGGTCCGGAAGCTCGTTGTAGGCTCGCGCCAGCCCCTCGGCGCCGTTGTGAGCCGTAAGGACGGAGTACCCCTCCGCCTCCAGCGTACGCTTTATGGTCAGCAGCTGGGTGGGGCTGTCTTCGATAAGCAGCAATCTATGACTCATACAGGGCTCGCATAAAGAAAGCGGAAAGTCTACGGTAACGTCAATTAGAATCCGCCAGCAGGGGGCCGAGCACTGTGGCTTATGGGGAGCTCTGCGTTTCCCGCATGCGGCTTACGCCGCACGTGTACCTTTCATTAAACCGCATGGGCAGCTTTTGTGAAAGGCGCACTCTCATAGCATACGCCCTCTTTAAACGAGCTTGTCTAACGACATCGGGGGGCCACAGCTCTGTGGAAAGCCGGAATCGTGAAGGTCCAGCCGCCGGGGTCGGCTGCAGGACTGGTGTTTAGCAGGGCGGGTTCCAGGAAAACCCGTACGGGCCTGGTTACAAGGAAAGCTTAACGAATTTTAATGCCATTAAGCCTGACAGCGGCGCTGCCGGCCTGGGAAAATGGGTTGTAAAGAACCCTTGTTCTCATGCGCTTTTTCGACAATTGCACTCTCGGGGGCAGCACGGATTCCCCCGCGCAGTGCGACAAACAGGTAAGACGTGGACACAGTGCTCGAAAAGTACATCAAGGCAGGAAACCCCGATACATCTGCAGAAGAGCTGATGCTGCTTGCCAGCGACGACATCGACCATGTGCGGCGGCGCGTCGGTGAGAATCCGCGCACACCGATCGAGGTTCTGGCGCGGTTGTCCGAGGACGGCAATGCGGAGGTGCGCATCGCTGTAGGCGAAAACCCGACGACACCACCGGAGGTGCTGGCGAAGCTGGTTGCCGACCATCATCCGGATGTCCGCTATTCGCTGGCGGAGAATCCGCATGTGCCCATAACATTCCTCCATCAGCTTGCCGAGGACGACAACCCTTATGTAAGTCACAGGGCGCAGCGCACCTTGCGCCTGCTCCAACCTTCCGGAGTGACGGAGCTCAAGCCGCGCGAAACCCGGGCCGACACCTACATGAGGTGGGACTTCAGATTGCGCTGAAGTTACCGAGACTTTTCTGGCAGCGCATAATCTGCTCGTCCAGGAGCCTGGAGAGCTCTCCGGCTGGATCGGAGGGGTGGCGACCGGCCATGCGCCGGTAGCGAGCCAGGGCTGCCTCCGCGCTGGCCTTCTGCCCCAGGCGCTGCCATGTTACAGCTTCGATCAGCACGGCGATGGCATCCTCGTGTGCCCGGCGCTTGAAGGGCTCGATATTGGCGGCTACCAGCTGCCAGTTGCCGGCGCGGGCGTGCTCGGCGATGACGAACAAGTAAGGCAGCGCGCTGTCAGGCGCCACCCGCGCGGCGTGCCTGAACTCCTCCAGACCCTCAACCGCCCGTCCGGTCCGGCAAGGCACCTGCCCTAGATTCAAGCGCGTCATGAGCTG
>DATNRD010000234.1:0-3458 GCA_036703665.1 Candidatus Obscuribacterales bacterium | reverse complement strand
GACGATCTTCTCCAACGCAGCCGTCCGCGTCGTGCTGCACAACGCCGACGAATCGACGGCCAAGTTCTTCTCGGATGAAATCGGCAAGCACGCCATCATCGTCCCCGGTATATCCGACCACTACGACTCAAAGGGCTTCGGCATCTTCCCCAGCACCTGGAACCGCATTCACTCGCAGCAAGTAGTGCCGCGCGTGGATGCCGACTCCATAAAGCGCATGGAGAAGCACCACGCGCTCGTCTATCTGTCTCCGGCCGGAGACAGCGAGTTCGGCGAGACCAAACCGCTCATGGTGGACCTGAGGGGCATCGAAGAGATCGCCAGGCTCCACCTCCTGCACAACGTGGCTGGCAGGTTCGGTCCCAATGGCCCGGCGGCGCCCCCTGGACCGGGGGGCGAGCCGGCCGGTCCCGGTTTTCCGGGCTCGCCCGCTGGCGGCAATGCGGATTCAGCTCCGCAGCCGTTGGCGACGGCTACGGTCACGGGGCGCATTGTTCAGGGCAACGGGGCCGCCGACAGGACCTGCCCTCACTGCGGTCATGCTCCCGGCAAAGGAAAGTTCTGCATAGAGTGTGGCAGACCGTTGCCCGGTGCGGCCGGCGCGCCCCCGCCCGGACCGGTTGTGCAACCTTCCGCGCCGGCGTTCGCCCAGCCTGCCGGGTTCAACCCGGTTGCTCCAGTTGGTGTGCCCGGCGGTGCCGGAGAGCCAGCCAGCACGATGCCGGCCGGCGTGGCGGCGGTATCACCGGCGGTGCAGCCTGAGCAGGCTGCTCAGCCACAGCCGGCTTTTGCCACGGCCCAGGGTCAGGGCCAGTTGCCGCCTTTTGCTCGCACCATGGCGCCACCCCAGGCTCGCGGCCTGCAGGAGATCGACTCTCCGCACGTACCTTCGCCGGTTGCCCAGGGCGCGCTGCCGTCTGCGGCCCCCGCTGCCACGGCCGGTCAAGCGGGTGCACAGCGGGAGCCGGCGGCACCACAGCAGTTTGCCGGACAGAGAATGGGCAATCCAGCCGGTCCCGGTGTCTCGGCGCCCGGGTACGGCGAAGCGCCAACGGCGCCGGTGCGTCCGGTGCCTGCCCGGCCGGAGCCGCATCAAGCTGCGCTTCAGCAGGGCGCCCAGCCCGCTATGCCGCCAAATCATGGAGCCAGCCAGCCGGCGGCTCCGGCGCATCACGGTGGCAGCCCGGCTGACCCCGGAGTTCAGGGTCAGGTCAGACCGGGACACCGCGAGACACCCGCGCAGCGCCCGCCTGTAACGAGCCTCAATCCGGACCTGTCCAGACTCGGCATTCCCCAGGCAGGCAAGCCGGCCCAGCACAAGCCTCAATCGGGCGGCGTCGAGTTCTAAGCGGCGGCAACGGATTTGCTCGCATGTGCCCGGCCGGTGGACCGCTGTCGCGTATGGCTAATCGTCTTGCCTGGCTGCAGGTCTCGGTCGCCAGCCAGGCCGAGCTTGTAAGAAAAGTGGACAAAATTCTTGCAAAGACGACGGGCGCTGGATTGACCCCTGGGCTGAAAAATTAATGGGGTAGGGGATAGCCTGCGCAGGCGGCGACCATCTGCAATCCAGGTTAAATTGGCAAAATGAAGCTCGGATAGCAAATGACAGGCGATATGCGTTCGTCTACAATTTTATTAATGGGGTAGTAAACGTGTCGCCCTGGAAAGGTTTCAAGGATGACTGAGAAGGCAGCCAAGTTAAGGCCCAAGAAAAAGAGTCTGGTTTTAATGCAGCGGGACATCTGGGGGCTGGTACAGCTGTACCTTCACAGGACCATCAGTTCCAGCCAGCTTGCCCGGCTCTGCTTCCCGGACATAAGCTACGAGACCGCTCGCAAGCGTCTCCGCCGCCTGCAGCAGGCCGGCTACACCGGCTCCGCCTCCAGCGGACGCATGGAAGGGCGCGGTCGCCCGGAGCTCATCTATTTCCTCACGACAGCCGGCGCCAAGGCCCTGGAGCAGCACCGCGGAATCTCCTGGGAGACTATCCCGACGGGCCCGCCGCACGCGTACCACAAAGAGCACTTCCTGCGCCTGGTAGATGTGCGCCTGGCCGCCGAGGAAGCCGAGCAGAAGCACCAGATACTGGATCTGGAATGGAGCACCGGGCGCGAGTTCTGGAAGGAGCTGTCCGGTGACCTGAGCAACCTGGAAGAGCAGGCCGATGCCACCATCACCTTCCGCTATCCTGGTACCGACCTGATTAAGGTTTTGCTTGAAATCGACACGGGCAACTTCCGGCAAACCAGGCACTGGGAGCCGAAGATTCGCGCGTTTCTCAAGACCGGCTACCCGATATGGGTGGTGACCGGCAGCCCCACACGCATCATCACCTTGCGCAAGTGGACTGCCCCGTTGCTTGAGGAAGCGGGCGTCGGCCCCGGCAAGTGCGTCTTCTCCCTATACAACGAGATAGTCTCCAAGGGCATTTTCGGAGCCACCTGGTATCGCACCGACGGCACCATCACCGATCTGCGACCGAAGATGCCGGCCCCCGAGCCGCGCGCCCAGGCGCAGTGACCTGGCCGGGACCGGCCCTTTCTGCTCTATCGCTACCTGCACCGATGTCATAGGTGCAGGTAGCCGGTGCATGCGATGTGCCCCTACTCCGCGGTATCGACGACTATTTCAACCCTGCGGTTCTTGGCCCTGCCGGCCGGGAAGTCTGTACCGTCATTGTAAGTGTTCGGGGCGACCGGGCTGCGCTCGCCGGCACCGGATGTGGTGACAGGTCCTGTGGCAAAGCCGTGGCCAACCAGCCACTCTTTCACTGTCTGAGCTCTCTTTTCGCTCAGTTCCTGGTTGTACTCATCGCTGCCGATCGAGTCGGTGTGTCCGGTGATGATGGTAGCGTGCGCTCCATACTTCGCAAGTATCGGTCCGAGCTCAGCAAGCACCGCCTCGGCTTTTTCCGTAAGATCCCATTTGTCGAAGTCGAAAAGAACATCCGCGCTGATCGTTATGTAGTGCTTGGTGCCTGCATCGCGAACATAAATAGGTGATGTGGAGGGCGATCCCGGGTCGGTTCCACCGCCTTTCGACGTGCCCCCGCCCTTGGTGGTAGCGTCCCACTGGCCGGCGGTGCGCTTTTCCAGCGGCGGGGGGATCTTTATATCTACCTTCGGCGGCACGTAACTCGATTTGTCGACCGCCCACCACTTGTTGGCAATCCGGCCGTCGGGCAGCTCTGTTACGTGAAACGTCGCCGGGTATAGCTTGCCGTCCTCCTTGGCATAAAACTTGCCGTTCATTTCCACGATTTCATATGGATAGGTTGCCGGAATCAGCGTGCCGCGCACCTTAGCGTAAATCTTCCCCTTGATGGTCACCATCTCATGTGCCCCGGCATCTACTGCCGGAGCCGCCATGGCTGTCAGGACGCAAAGAACTGTGAGGATGTGGTGTGTTGTCGATTGTTTATTGAACATAGTCGGACCTCGTTGGACTGTGTGGTTTCA
>DATNRD010000233.1:0-5961 GCA_036703665.1 Candidatus Obscuribacterales bacterium | reverse complement strand
TGTGGTTCACGTTCATGGTGTCGGGCAAGGCCGTCCCGTTTGTAGATCGCCTGCCCGCGCTCAATCTCTACGCCGGAAACAGGCTGGAGACCGATGGGTGGATGGCATATCCGCCGGAAGCGCCCGTGCCGAGGACAATCGTCGAGTCGCTGCGCGCCATTGCCGGTCCGGCAGGTGAACATCCACTGCCATTCATTGGGCTGCAATTGCGCAAGATACCGAGGTTGTGGGCCGGGGTGTGGAACGACTACCAGTACGCCTTGCCTTTTCTCGATGTCTATCGCCAGAGCATTCTTCACCAGTTGCTGCTCTTGTCGGCAGCGCTGGGCGGGATTTTCCTTGTCGCGGGCGCGCGTAATCCGCGCCATTCACGAGAGTTCCCGTGCGGTTGCGTGCTTGTAGCCATCGCCTTGTTCCATTTCCTCTATTGCCTGTTCGAGCCGGTCTCGCGCTACAACGCCACTGCCATGCCGTCGGTAATTCTGCTTGCCTCCTGTGCTGTCGTGCGGCTGTCGGGGGAGAGTGCTGCGGCGCGATGGCGTCTGGCAGGCGTGCTGGTTCTGGTTTCCATTCTGTTGCGGCTCATGCAGGGCGGATCGAGCCTGTACGCCTACCTCGTTTCCCTGCTCCCCGGCGCCCTTTCCTTTCTCCTGGGCTGGCTGGACGGACTGTTCTGGGCTGCCGCGTGGCTGATCATCTGCGCCGTGACATTGCCGCTGGTGGCACGGGCCTGTCATCCGCGTGCCGCGCGCCTGCTGCTTGTCTGCGTCTTCTCATTCCTGGCCCTTGTGGCGCTCGTCCTGTCGGTAAGCGACCCGGAGAGGCAAGAGTGGTTCTGTGATCTGCGAAATCCTCATCAGGTGCTGCGCCAGGATGTGTACGTGACACCGGTGGCGGCTGCCTCTTCGCTTGCTCCCCAGGCGTTTGTCTTGATCGACCTCGCTTCGCCCCTTCTTCTGCCTCGCCTGTCCGTGGCCATCAACGGCGAAAGGATTGACAACATTCCGCTCACCTGGCTGCAGGTGCGCGGCGACCAGGAGCAGCTGCTGGAGGCTCTTTCGTCCCGGGCGCATGCCATGGGGCGTGATCTGAGAAGTTTCCGGCAGTGGTGGGTCATCCCGGTCCCGTTGTCGGTGCTCCGCCTGGGCGCATCCAACGAGATTCTCATCAAGAGCGAAGACCGGGAAGCCATCCTGCCCACCCGAATTTACGGCGACTACGGTGTTCACGCATCCGCATTCAACGAGGGCGTGCGAGTCCTGCCCTCTTTCGAGCACATGTCCCTGACCAAGGGGTTTGCCACCTGCGACCATCGCGACCCGCGAATATACGAGCCCGTCCGGCTGCTTGGCAAGGAGGTTTCCTCGTACTGGTTCGACGGCAAAAAATGGGTCGAAGGCGATCTCTCCGAAAGCCCAGGCAGGCAGACCGGCGCCTTCCGGGTGAGAATCGCGCTGGTTGAAAGAAAGTCCGCGCCCCTGGTAGCCGAGCCCGGGCCGGCCGGGCTTTACCGTCCGGCTGCCGAACCGCAGTTTTCGCTGACACCGGTGACGTCGCTGCCGCTCGTGGTGGCCGACGTCAAAGGCCCCAAAACCGTGGCTGGTTGGGATCCGCTCTCAATGCTATTGACCAGCAGCAGCCTCAAGATCCCTGCCGATTTGCCGCCCGGAGCGGTCTTCCATTTTTCCTGCGAGCTGCGCGATTTCGATCCCTACGGCTCTGCTTTTGTTTCGGTTCAGTTCCTGGGCGAGCGCAACGGCAGCCCGGTGACCTGGACTTCGCCATGGCAGCCGCGGCGCATTCCGCTGAGCGTCGCCTGGACCCGCCTGTCATTTGCCGACATCATTCCGGACGACATCTTGCGTCTGGATAAGCTGCGGGTCAACATAATGGTCTCGCCGTTTCATGCCGATGCGCTCTTGACCAGGAGGCAGCAGGCGCTGAGGGAGACGGCCATGGTGCAAAATGCCAGCCTCATGCTTCTGCCACCGCTGCTGGTGCCTCCTGCGGAGCAGCGGCTGTGGCTCATTTACTGAGGTCCGGCTGCTACTCACCCGGCGCCTCCCCCGACCGGGTAATGCACCTCTCAATTGCCAGGCGCAGCTCTTCGCCAGCCTTTTGGGTGTAGGCGAAATCCGTGGAGGAAAGATATCCGCAAGCCCCCAGCGCTTGAGCCAGCGTAATCACGCTGGCTTCCAGCTCCACCGTAAGGGGAGGCTCTCTGCCCCGAAAGCAGACGAAGGGCACGCTCTTAAGGGAGGCGTCGGCTTTTATTGTTCTGAGCAGGTCGAACATGCGCGATTCGTCGAAGTCGACCCCGGCTATGATTGCATCGAATTGCTCCTGCTGCAGCAGGTCCAGGACTTCGCTGACGACTCGTGCCGTGACCAGCTCGTAATCAGGCTGAAGGGCGGCTCGCAGCTTTGCTTCCTCTTCTTGCGTGACGGCCAGGAGAACGCGCTTTTTCATTGCCTAAAAACCGGGCCGGTGCCCGCATGTCGTTTGCTTGCGGAACACGCCGGCGCGGCCTGAGATGCCGGATGCCGTGACGGGGAGGCCGAAGTTATGGGAGTGTCGACCACGCTTGCAGACGATGTGCCTTCGATGATTCGTAAAGGGCTGACCCTGGGCGCGGCGCCCAACTTCGGGCGCCGCCATTAAGAACCATTTATCATCTTGGTTGCCTCACTGCAATCCCTCATGAGGTTAATTGCAGATTTTCCTGGGGATGTGTGGGCGGGTGATTGACATGCAGAATTGCCAACAGGACGGCCCGCTTTAGTGGCAGCCTTCAATGTTCGCCGGCGATACAGCCGATTATCTTGATCCTCCCCGAGATGTCCTGAACCAGGTAGATAACATCAAACTCTACTGCCGCCGCCTCTTCTCGAAAGACGGTCCCCCAGCGGATCTTCACCGTCCAGTGATGTTCGTCCAATTGCGCCGGTAGGAGCGAGAGGATCTTCATGGAGCTTGTTCCGAGCTTCTTATAGAATTCGAATCCTTGCGGCAGGCGCGCTCGAAAGTCGGCGTCATTCCGCCGGCAGACAATGCCGGCGGGGCTGGCCTCGAAGAAACAATCGGCAAACGCCTCTGCGTTCGCCTTGCCGTCGGTGGCTTCCGGTTCCGCCAGGCCGGAGTTTACGGTGCGCTCGTATTCCGAAAAAAATCTGTCCAACGCCTCAACTTTATTCATTGCTCGACCATCACGCAAGACGCCCGTCGCAGGCGACCTACGTGAGTCCTCCTGCTTACAAGTTTGCTCCGCCTGCGTGAAGAACCTGTGAAATCCAACTGACCGGTTCAGCCACGCTCGCGCACAGATGGCAGTCGGCGCATCCCCTGGGGCGCGGGCGTAGGGCCGCCTTAGAAGCGAACAAGATCCCCCCTTCAGGAGAATTACCGTAGCCTTGACTTTCGCCGGTGCCTCAGTTGACGGTATCGGGCAATCGCTCTACCGGCGCCTGGATGGGGCCACCTCTCCGGCTACGAAGTGGTACATAGCGTCGGCCATGAATTTGTGTCCGGCGGGGCTCAGGTGCATGGCATAAAACAGCTTCGGCCGCTGCTTCATGGGAAGCGACTGCGCCAGCGCCTGGCAATCGAGCATGGGAATCGCCCGCGCCCTGCAAATGGCGCTCATCATGGCCAGCTCGCCCGCGTAGTCGATGTGATTAAACTCCGTGTCCGTGCCCGGAGTCGGGCACAGGGCCGAACGCACCGGCAGGCTGACGACCGCCAGCTTGCACCCGATCTTGGCGCACTGCGAGCGCATCTCTGCCAGAAGCGACCCCATCGTCCGTTCGACCAGCTCTCGATAAACCTGCTTGCCGTCTTTCTGAGCGGCCGTAGCCTTAGCCAGCGGGCTCTCCTCGAGAACCCGGTTGGTGGCAGCGCTGTTGAACGCCAGGGCGTCGCGAACCGCAGCGGCGTGCTCGTCGCCTGCAGCCTTTTGCCCTCTGGCGTTCGATTGGGAAGCTTTCTGACCGCCCGGGCTGTCGGTGTCCTCGAAGGTCTGTATCTTGAAAGACGGCTGCCAGGAACTAACCGAAGCAAAGGCGGTGCGCAGCTCTTGCAGAGCCTTCTTGGGTTTGGTGAAAAAACTCACCGCCGCACGGTAGAGCGGGCTGTGCATGCTCAAATCCAGATCCAGTGCGGCAATGAGCCCCCAGATCCTGCTGTTTTGCCGCAGCCACTCGATAGACTTGAGGAACTTTGCCCGCGGAGAGCGCATCCAGCGCTGAACGTAGTAGCTATGGACGACCAGCTTCCCGCCGGGCAGATGCAGGGCCATAGGACGCACGTTGGTAATCACCTCGTCCGCGGGCGTCCAGTTCTCGAACATATCGCGGCTGTTGTAGCAGACCACGACCAGGTCCGGATGGTACTTGAGCACCTGCTTTTTGAGCTGCAGGTACTGCTGGGCAGTTGAGTATCCGGATGTTCCGAAATTGAGCACCTGCACTGCCGGCCTGGCGTGCCCGCTCAGGCGGCGCTGGAGAATCTGCCCGAAGGTGTCCTCGATCGGCACCTGGAACCCTTCAACCATCGAGTCTCCCAGAAGCGCGATGCGGTACGTCCCCGGCGGTTTGGACACGGTCAGGCCCGGCTCCCGCATGCCGTCCTCATTGAGGTATGACTGTGCATAACCCTCTGAGCGCCAGGTTATGCGCTTGTTGGTCATGTGCGTCGTGCCCAGCTCCGGATCGAGCTTGAAGATTTCTTCCTCGCCCAGCCCGGCCCAGAAGAGCACCAGCTCGACGAACAATATCGCCACCACCTGCCATACCACGATCGGGAACAGCCAGGAAAGCCACGACCGCCTGCCCGTGCGCGAGCCGGCTCTGTCTTTCGTGGTTGGCTTTTTCGGGGCTGATACAACCATTTTGCGGTGCCGGTCGATCCTCTGGCTAGAACTGGAAATACACAAACGGGCAAGCTTCTACGGGCTTGGCGGCGATCATGAGAATCACTGCCGCCGTCCATGATGCCAGGCGTGCCGGCAGCACGTAGCCTTCGGCCGGGCTCCAGAGCCAGGACAGGCGGAGATTGGCCCTGGACAGCGCCTCGGACAAGATCCAGAAAGCCATGTAAACAGCCAGGAACTGGATGGCGCCTGACTTCACGACGCCGATTCCCAGCGTGCATGCTCCATCAACATCAGCCAGCCCGGCGAAGACATTGAAAGCATGCGTCATGTCAGGCGCGCGGAAGATTGTATAGGTGGCGGTGATGAAGGCCATGGTAAGGAAGGTGCCAAGCTGCCTGGCCACCCATGTTTCGGAAAGCGCCTGCAGCGTTTTGACCGAGGAGACGAAGTGGCGCCACTCTCTGTTGACTATGAGCCCGATGCCCTGCAGGGCGCCGAAAATGACATAGTGCCAGGCAGCACCGTGCCAGAGCCCGCAGGCGGTCATGGTTATGAAGAGATTCCGCCAGCCGGCCAGGCGGCTTCCCCTCGATCCGCCCAGCGGGATATATACGTAATCACGCAGCCAGAAAGAGAGCGACATGTGCCATCGCCGCCAGAAATCCGCCAGGTCGTGCGAGAGATAGGGCAGCTGGAAATTCTCCGGCAGGCGAATGCCCATGAGCAGCGCCGAGCCCCTGCCTATATCGGTGTAGCCGGAGAAATCGCAGTAGACCTGGATGACGAACCCGATCGAGGCGATGAGCGAATCGGAGCACGACAGCGCGTGGCTGCTGGAGAAGCCCGTGAATACGACGGCGCCGATCGGGTCGGCAATCGCCACCTTCTTGAACAGCCCTCTTACTATGAGCGTCATCGCCTCATTGAAAAGCGGCGCGTGCAGTTGCTCGGGCTGCCGGAGCCGCTCTACGAAGTCCTGGTATCGCTTGATCGGTCCGGCAATCTGCGAAGGAAAGAAGGAGGCGAAGGCGGCAAACTCCATCCATGATTTGACCGGCTTGTCGCCACGGTATACATCTACCGTGTAGTGG
>DATNRD010000232.1:0-8502 GCA_036703665.1 Candidatus Obscuribacterales bacterium | reverse complement strand
GCGCGCTGGAGCACCCCAATGTCGTGCAGGTCCACGACTCCGGCATAACGGAGGACGGGCGCCCGTACCTGGTGATGAGCTATATCGAGGGACGTAGTTTAGGAGAGATATTGGAGGAAGAGGACCGCCTCGAGCCCGAGCGCGCTATCCGTATATTCAGTCAGGTATGCGACGCGCTGGCACATGCTCATCACAAAGGCGTCGTTCATCGCGATTTGAAACCGAACAACATCATGCTCGTGAAAACCGAAGCATCGACAGATGTGGTGAAAATCGTGGATTTCGGCATTGCCAAGCTCGTGGCTCCGGACGGCACCGATACCCAGACGCTGACGAGAACCGGCGAGACGTTCGGCAGCCCGTGGTACATGAGCCCGGAGCAGTGCCTTGCCCAACGGCTGGATTCGCGCTCGGACATCTACTCGCTGGGCTGCGTGATGTATCATGCGCTCACCGGCAAGCCTCCATTGGCCGGCGAGAGTGCCTTCGAGACGATGACCTTTCATGTCTCGAAAAAACCGCGCCCGTTCAAGAGCGTAAGACCGGATCTCGGCGTTCAGCCGGAGCTGGAAAGAGTTGTGCGAGTGGCGATGGAGAAGATACCTGAAGAGCGCTGGCAGTCGATGACGGAGTTCAGAGATCAACTTCTCGGCGCTTCCAGGCATGAAGGGGTCCGCACCATGGGGGTGGCCACTCAACGCATGAGCGTGGCAGGGCGCAAACCGCGCGGCAGCAAAGCAAGAATGATCAAAACTCTGCTGCTTATCCCGGCTCTCGTCATAATTTTCGCCGAGGTGTTCAAACCGGGCTCCGTGCAGCGCGTCGCCACCGATGGAATGAGGGTTTGCGAGCGGTTGTGGGAGCGTGTGGTCAAACGCTGAGTGGGGAAGGCACGACCTTCTGCTTTGCTGCCTCCCAGGCTGCGATCCCGCCTACGAGGTCAGGAGCGTCGACGACGTCGTGCAACCTGAGCAGGCTGGCTGCTATCGATGAGCGGTAGCCACCGGCGCAGTGGATGACCATGTTCTTGCTGCGTGGGACGTCCTTCAATCTTTCGACAAGCCTGTTCAGGGGGATGTTCACGCTGCCTTCGATGTGCTTTGTTTGATATTCACGCTCAGAGCGAACGTCGAGCACCACGGGTGGTTCGGCAGAAGCAAGTCGCTCGGCGAGCTCTTCGGCGGTCACGCGCTCGCACCGGCGCACCAGGTCGGGATGATCGCGAAGCGCCAGCATGCCGCCGTCGAGGTAACCGGCGATGTGATCGAAGCCTATTCTCCCCAGGCGCATGGCCGCCTCCTCCTCGCGCCCGGGGTCGGCGATGATGACAATCTGCCTGGTTCTGTCAAGCAGCGAGCCGCACCAGTGGGCGTACTGTCCCTTGAGCCCGATGTTGATGCTGCCGACCATGTGGGCCGAGGCGAACTCGGAGGGATCGCGCACGTCGAGAATCTGAGCGTCCTCCTGCTTCAGGCGCATCACGGCATCGAGTGACAGCGGCTTCAAGACCTTCGCCAGCGTATCCTTCAACGTGCTGCGCTCCTGGCGGTTGAGCATGGCATCGTAAGAGAAGTACTTGGGCGCATCCGGCTGATCGGTGGTGACCACCTCTATGAACTCGGCTTTGCTCATGGGCTTGAGCGCGTAGTTGTACTTGCGCTGCTCACCCAATGTGGAAAAGGTCTCCTTGCTCAGATTTTTTCCGCACATGGAGCCTGCTCCGTGCGCCGGGTAGACGAGCGTCTCGTCCGGCAGAGGCAGGAGCTTTTGTTGTATGGAATCATAGAGCATGCCCGCCAGTTCCGCTTCGGTGATGCCCAGTGAAGCCATGAGATCCGGGCGCCCGACATCGCCGATAAAGAGCGTGTCGCCTGTCAGGACTGCGTGAGGCTTGTCGTGGTCCCTGTCCTGGTCGTAGACCAGGATGCAGATCGATTCAGGGGTGTGTCCGGGCGTCTCCAGAACTTTCAGCTTGACCTGGCCGAAGGTGAGCTCGTCACCGTCGTGCAGCGGCGTGAAATCGTACTCGGCCTCGGCTCGTGCGCCAAGGTAAATCTGCGCGCCGACGGTGTCGCGGAACTCCAGGTGTCCGGAGACGAAATCGGCGTGGAAGTGTGTGAGCAGAACGTGCCTGATGTGGAGCCCCTGCGCCTGCGCTTCCTCCAGATAGTGGGCTATGTCGCGCTGAGGGTCGACGATTGCCGCCTCTCCGGATTTTTCATCTCCGATCAAGTAGGAGGCGTGCGCCAGGCAGCCGAGGTAGAACTGTTTGAAGTACATGCGAGTACCCTCGTCCGGTAATTTCACTAATATTTTACCGAGCAGCCGTATGACTTTGTGGACGCTACGGACACGGGTTTTCCGGATAGCGCCTCGTCCAGAGCCGACTGCACATAGTTGGTTGCACCTTTGATGTCTTCCTTGTCGGTGGTGGGTTTGTCGTCAACAGCACCGGCATAGATGAGGATGCCCTTGGGATCTATGATGAACATGTGCGGTGTGGTCTTGGCACCATAGGCGGTGCCCACCTGCCCGTCGCTGTCGATTAGATAAGCGACGGGGGCCGCACCCTTTTCTTTCAAGAGCTCATTGACCCGTTCGGGAGGATAGTGTCCCTGCTTGCCCGGCGCTGACGAGTTGACGGACAGCCAGATCGCTCCCTTGCCGGTGTATTTCTTCTGAAGGCTCTGCATGTTGCCGGTGTCGTAGTGCTTTCTCACGAACGGGCAGTCGAAATTTATCCACTCCAGCACCACGAACTTGCCTCGATAGTCGGAAAGCGCATGACGCTTACCGTGCGTATCCGCCAGGGAAAACTGCGGGGCCGGGCTGCCCGGAGTAACTGCTTTCTGGTCGGGCTTGTCGGCTGCCGGGTTTCCGGTAGTGGCGCATCCTGTCGACCAGAGCGCCAGGCAGACTGCGGCAAGGCAAATCCAGTGAAGCGTCGCTCTCATGAGCACCTCCTGTTGAAATCTAGGACGACCGGTGCAGGAGATTGTCGCACGAATTGCCTTATGTGTGTCTAGTTCGCTCTGCGATAGCAGCTGGCCATCACGGAGAATTCCCTGCCCGGGGCCCAGAGGTCCTTACCATCTTTAACGGCATGCGAGTCGAGCCAGGCGCGGATCTGGCACATGCGTACGGCTTCCACGGCATTAAAAGAAAGCCGCTGTACAGGATAATTGAGCGGCATAGGTACGTATTTGTGGTAGCTCTCAACCAGCCATACGCGCCCCCCGGAGTCGAGCCTGTCGCACATTAGCTCGAGCAGGCGGTCCATCCGATTGCCCTCACGAATGCGCTTGTTGATTCCTGCCCAGGGGATGACCGAAACCCGCTCGAGGTCCGGGAAGGAGACGACCGGCACGGCAGCAGGCAGATAGCGGTCGACCTGCGGGGCGATGGCTTCGAATGAAACGACCACCAGGTCGCTTGCCGGGCGGCACTGGACTGCCAACTGCTCCATGAGCGCCCAGGCGCTGGATTCAGGAAAGGCGTGGAAGAAGACGAGCTGAGGTATCCATACCGGCAACCAGAGCGCCACAGGGAGAATGGCGGCGAGCCTGCCCGGCAGGCGCCGCGCAAACCTGGCTGACAGCACGGCGTAAAGGACGAGCAACAGCGGCGTGAAGGCGGTCAGGTACCGGTCACGCCAGAAGGGACGAAACTGGCTTACCAATAGAGACGCCAGCAAACCGCAGCCGGCTGCGATCTGCCAGTTCCTGAGCGGAAATGGCGGCTGACCGCTGGCGGCAGACTCCACTTTGCCGGGCCAGAGGAGGCTTGCCCAGACAGCCGCATTCGCCCAGACAGCAACGGCAAGTGACATCCACTCGGGTTTCTCCCTGTATCCGGAAACCGCCTCGACGGGCATCGAGAACAAGAGTTCCTGCCAGGACGGCGCTGTCATCCAGGGACTTACGTCGCTGGCCAGGTCGAATGCCAGGACAGGCAGCCAGGGGGAGTAAAGAATGAACGCCAATCCGGCCCCCGCCAGCCACGACAGGATCTGCTCCCTCTGCCATTGTCCGCGCACGAGACCGGCGATGAACATGGCCGCGTGCCCGGCAGCCACCATGGCTCCCCAGTGGTGCAGGTAGACCATGGTAGCAAGGCTGACTGCGTACCTGAAGATGTTCCGTTTGCAGCGCGGCGATTCCAGCAGCTTCATCAGCAGGAATGTGGAAACCAGCGAGAGGATAGGCAACCAGGCATACGGCCGGACCAGGTTGCCGAACTGGACCAGCGGTGCGCACACAGCCATGAGTGCCGCGGTCGCAAGCGAAAGCCGCTCACCCAGCTGTTTGCGCAAAAGCAGGTAAGACAGAGGCGCAAGCAAGCTCCCGGACAGCACGGCAAAAATTCGCAGCGACAGATCGGCGCCACCAAATATGGTGCCCCAGATTCTCAGCATGACATAAATCAGCGGCGCGTTGCCGTCCAGCTTTATGTATTCGAACAACTGCCCCCAGTTTGACGCGGAGGCGATGTTGGCGCAGTTGGCCTCGTCGCAGGAGAGACCTCCCCACCCGGCAGTCGAGACGCGCACGGCTAAAGCCGCTATGAAGACCGCTGCTGCTCTGGCTTTCCAGGGCGCGCCGACGGAGCGCTCGATGCCTGCCTGATTGCTAGGCTGGTCCGCCTGACTCATGCCGAGGTCAATACGATCGTTCCCGCTTCAGTTGCTCGAACGGATCGACTGCGGGCTGCGCCGGCGCTGCCGGCTGTTCGGCCGGCGCGGGAGCGGACGGCCTGGCCGATCGCTCCGCTACTTGTTTGGCTGGAGCCGGCGGTTTCGGGCGGGCGGATCTGGCAACCGCCCTGGGCGCAGGCGCTGCTGGCGCCGGCGGCACGGCAACACGGACTGTCTCCGGTCTGCCCGTGACAGGGCGGGCTGCCTCCGGGGTAGCCGGGGCGGAAGCCGGCTGCGGTGTTGCCGGTGGTGTCAGGGGGGAGGGAGCCGCCACTGGTCGTTCCTTCGGCTTTATCTCTGTGCTGGGAGCCGGCTCAGGCTTGGGTTTGTTCAGGAACATGAAGGCAAGTCCCCCGCCGATTGCGGCTGCCACCAGCACTGCCAGGATGACGGCAATTGGTGCTTTAGACCTGACCTGGGCCGCAGGGGCAGCCTGGGCAGCTGGCGCTGCCGGCTTGGGCAGCTCTACGGTGGTTCCTGGCGGCAGGGAGGTGACGCCGCGCAGTGTGGTGGTAGTCCGGCCCGGCTTGGGCACCGCCATGAGCAGCTCTTGCTCCATTTCCGCCATCGACTGCTGGCGCTGCGCTGGATCCTTGGCCAGCGCTTTGAAAACAACAGCCTCGAGGCGCTCCGGTATGTAGAGGTCTGGTCGCACAACGCCGAAAGCCTGAGGCATCTCGCTTATATGCTTGGACATGGTGTCGACCATGGTCTTGCCCAAGAGCGGCAACCGGCCGGTAAGAGCCTCATAAACGACGACGCCCATCGAGTAGATGTCCGAGCGGTGATCCAGCTTTTGGCCCTGACACTGCTCGGGGCTCATGTAGACGGGACTGCCGCAGACTTCGCCTGTCTGGGTCAGGCGCTGGTTTTCGTCGTCGCCGGCCCAGAGCAGCTTGGCTACGCCGAAGTCGACGACCTTGACGCAGTCTTTGTCATCGTCATCCTCCACCAGCATGATGTTGCCGGGTTTCAAGTCGCGGTGGATGACGCCCTGCCGGTGCGCGTGATCCAGGGCGCTGCAGGCCTGCGCGAAGATTTTTATGGAGCGGTCGACGCCCACCTGCCCGTCTTTCTTGATGACATCGGCCAGGCTGATGCCTTCCAGGTAGTCCATGACCAGGTATGGCTGCCCAGTGGGCGAAACGCCGAAGTCGTAAAGCGTAATGACGTTGGGGTGCTTGAGTTTGCTGGCGGCCTTGGCTTCCTGCTGGAAGCGCTTGACGCTCATGGAGTCTGAAATCAGCTGCGACTGCAGCATCTTGATGGCGACGATGCGATCCATCAGCTCGTGGCGGGCCTTGTAAACAACACCCATGCCGCCGTGACCGATGACGGACATGATGAGATATCGGTCGGCCAGCTTGGTGCCGATGAGCTGATCCTGCTGCAGGGGGACCAGCACCGTGCCATCGTGCGGGCAGCTGGCCACCAGCCCGGTGAACTCACGATGGCAAGCCATGCAGAGCTTTTTGGTAATCCGCTGCTGCGTGTCGCGCTGTTGGGTGTCTTCAGAAACCACTGGCTTGTCCTGTCAGAATCCTATGTAAATAATACAGCCGTGCTCGGTTCACCGGCATTCCGGAAAGGCCTCGCCACGGCGCCCTGCGGTGGCTGCTGCCTTTGGGAGGCGTCTGGGATTCCAGGAATGCTGGCGCCTCGAAAAAAGGCAAAGGCGTCGGCCCCGGCAGGCAAGCCTTATGTACCCGCCCGAGCCAAGCAATAATCGCCGCGCCGCCGGTGTCAGGCAGGCTCGCGCTCAGGTTGGCAGGCGCTCGAAAGCGGCAACCCGACCCGCTGCTACCTTCAGGATGCAGGCCCCCTCCAGCCACCGCGGGTCGAAGGCTGAAACATGCGTGGTGGTGATGACGGTCTGCATGCTGTCTGCGACGGCGGACATGAGCAGGCTCTGGCGGTCGAGGTCAAGCTCCGCCAGGACGTCGTCGAGCAGCAAAACCGGCAATTCGTCCAGGTTTCGCCCGATCAGCTCCAGCTCCGCCAGCTTGAGCGAAAGCACCAGACTGCGCTGCTGACCTTGACTGGCGAAAGAAGTGGCGCTGGCGTTGTTCAAGGTGAAGGTGACGTCGTCGCGGTGCGGGCCGATGGTGGTTTGTTTGCGAGCAATTTCCTCTCCGCGGCGCTCCTTCAGCAACTTCAGAAGATGGGCGGCGACCTCGGCCGCTTCGGCCCGGCTCAGCTCCTCGACACAGAGGCGCTCGGCTAGCGGGGCGCCGTTGTCCAGCCAGGATTCATCCTCGGGGTCGGTCCTGGCCTCCGGCACCTGAAAGAGGTAGTCGGCCGCCAGCTTCTCCTGGTGACCGGATATGTGCTCCTGGTGCCGCTCGGCTAGCGGTAGCAGCTCCGCCAGCAGCCCCAGGCGTTGTTTTATGATCTGGGCGCCGTAGCGGGCCACCTGCTTGTCCCAGGCCAACAGCTGGTCCTGGTCGGAAACGGTTACTCGGTGCTTTTCGAAAAGTTCCTTTAGAAGGCGATTTCGCTGGCTTATGACTTTCTGGTAGCTGGCAAGCGTGTCGTGGAATGCCGGTCGGAGCCTCAAGGCGACGCCGTCGATCCACTCCCGGCGATGCTTCGGGCCGCCGCGCAGCAGGTTGAGGTCGTCGCTCTTGAAGCTTACGGTCACCAGCCTGCCGCCAAGAGCCTTGGACGAGCTCTGCTGAAGCCCGTTTATCTTAATCGACCTTTCGACGGATACGGCATTTTTCCTGGCTCCTGGTCGCTGGGCAAGGCGGAAGGCTATGGTCTGCTCAAAGCCTCCGCGCTCGAAAAGCACCTCAATGCTCATTTCCTGCTGGCCCCAGGCAATCAGGTCGCGATCGTGCTCGGCCCGGGAGGACCTGCCGCACGAGGCGATTTCAATGGCTTCGAGAAAGTTGCTCTTCCCCTGTGCATTGGCGCCAATCAGGATGGTTTTCCCTGCGGCAAGGTCCACGACGCTGTCTGGGTAATTGCGGAAGTTCCTGAGCTTAATCTGCTTAACGCGCATCGGTCAGCTCCCGGCAAGAACAGCAGGGCATGGGCAAAGCCCCGCCAGGGTTTGGCTTGTCCCGAATCGCCCGCCATCCCCCATGCCTGCCTCGATCAAGCGGGCAGGTGTGCGGCACGAGCCTCATCCGGCTCGGGACGCCGCACCTCGTCTGGCGATCGTCCTGCCCCGGCCAGGCGCCCGGGCAGGAAGCCAAGTGCTGCCTGGCAATCGGCGGCAATCTGGCTCTTTAGAGCCTCTATGCTCTTAAACTTGGTCTCCGCTCGCAGAAACCGCCAGAACTCGACGCTCAGCGTTTGATCATAGAGGTCTCCCTGGAAATCAAGGATGTGGGCTTCTACGGTCAGCAAGCCCTCGCTGGACACGGTGGGCCTGACTCCCAGATTGATGACGCTGGCAAGCCGCCGCCCATCGGCAAGCTGCGTTACCCCGGCGTAGACGCCCCGGGCCGGCAGGAGTTGAATTTCAGAGACCTTCAGGTTGACCGTGGGAAAGCCCAGCGTGCGTCCCCGTCCTTGCCCGCGCATGACCTCGCCCAGCACGGCATAGGGCCGGCCAAGCAGCTTGCGCGCCAGCTCCACGTCCGCTTTGGCCAGCGCTTCGCGGATGCGTGAGCTGGAGACCTCAGCCTGGTCGACCAGCACGGGCGGCGCCACGTGCACCGTAAAGCCCAGCTCGCCGCCCAGCTGCCTCAACAACTGCGGATCGCCTTCCCGGTTGCGCCCGAAGCGGTGGTTGTAGCCGACCGACACCGAGCGGGCACCCAGGCATTCGACCAGTATGTTCGAGACATACTCTCTGGGGG
>DATNRD010000231.1:0-4295 GCA_036703665.1 Candidatus Obscuribacterales bacterium | reverse complement strand
TACAGCCATGATGGCCGGTATCGTCGTCGAGGTGCTTGTCAAGCCGGGCGATGCGGTAGCCGACAGCCAGGATGTCGTCATCCTGGAGTCAATGAAGATGCAGCTGCCTGTTCAATCCAACCTTACGGGCACCGTCTCCGAGGTGAAGGTCTCGGCTGGCGACTTTGTGAACGAAGGCGATCCGCTGGTGGTCCTCTCCTGAATCAGAGAAGAGAATGTTTGACAGCCTGCCGGCGGAAGTGAAAGTGTTCGAGGTCGGGCCGCGCGACGGTCTGCAGAACGAGGAGCGCTTCGTGCCGACCGCGGACAAGGTCAGGTTGATAGAGGCTCTGGCTGCTGCCGGTCTCAAGCACATAGAGATAACGTCTTTTGTCAGCCCCAAATGGATCCCGCAGCTGGCCGACGGGCTGGCCGTGGCCAGGTCGGTGAAACTGCCACCGGATGTAGAGGCATCGGCACTGGTGCCCAACGTCAAGGGCTACGAATCCGCGCGTGACGCCGGGCTTAAAGAGATAGCGCTATTCATGTCGGCGACCGAGTCGCACAGCAAGCGCAACATCAACAAGAGCATCGAGGAGGCGCTGGCGGCGCTCAAGGAGGTAGCCGAGCTGGCTCGCCGGGACGGGCTGCGCGTCAGGGGCTACCTGTCGGTCGTCTTTGTCTGCCCCTATGAAGGGCCGGTCAGCCCGGATCAAGTCGCCCGGGTCGTATCCCGCCTCCTGGAGATAGGGATAGACGAGCTGTCGCTCGGTGACACCATAGGCGCCGCCACGCCCAATCAGGTCGCCAATCTGGTGGCGCTGCTTACGCCAGAGGTCGGGATGGACAAGATGGCTCTGCATTTCCACGACACCAGGGGAACGGCGCTGGCCAACGTGCTTGCCGGGCTGCAGTGCGGGGTGCGCACGTTCGACTCCAGCGTGGGCGGCATGGGCGGCTGCCCTTACGCGCCCGGCGCCGCCGGCAATTTGGCCACGGAGGATCTGGTTTACCTTCTCCACGGGCTCGGAATAAAAACCGGCATCGACCTGGAAAAACTGGTCGACGCGGGCGCCCTTGCCCAGGAGATCATCCAGCGCAAGCTGCCCGGCAGATACCTGCAAGCAGAGCTTGCCGGGCGAGCCAAGCAGTCGCAAACCAAGGTAGGAACCAAGCAATGACCGAGGTGTTGATCGTAGACAGGGAGCCGCCGATCGCCTGGCTCAAGCTCAACCGCCCCGAAGTGCTAAACAGCCTCAACCGCGAGCTTTTATGGCGGCTTCTGGCAGCTACCCGGGAACTGGAGCAGGATAAAAAGACCAGGGTAGTAGTTATAGTGGGAGCTGGCACCAGGGCTTTTTGCGCGGGCGCGGATCTAAGCGAGCGAAAGGGCATGAGCCAGGCAGAGGTGCTCGACTATATTAATCTGATCCAGGGCACTATGCTGGCAATAGAGAGCCTGCCGCAGCCGGTCATAGCAGCCATGAACGGCTCCTCCTTCGGAGGCGGGACCGAGCTGGCGCTTGCCTGTGATCTGAGAATGATCGTCGAGGAAGCCTCGATGCGCTTGACCGAGGTGAAGCTTGGTATCATCCCTGGTGCCGGCGGCACGCAGAGGCTGCCGCGGCTGATTGGCAAATCACGGGCCAAGGAGCTTATCCTCACGGCCAGAGCCGTGCAGGCCATGGAGGCGCAAGAAATCGGGCTTGTGCATCGCGTCGTGCCGGCCCGCACTGCCGGATCTGGCGAATTCCACGAGCAGCTCATGGCCGAGGCGCGCACCTGGGCCCGCGAGATCGCAAGCGGGGCGCCGCTGGCATTGAGGGCCGCTAAGCAGGCCATCGACAAGGGCTTCGATCGCGATCTCGAGGCTGGTCTTGCCCTGGAGACAAAAGCCTACCTCGGCTTGATCAACACAAAGGACCGGCTCGAGGGGCTGGCGGCCTTTGCCGAAAAGCGCGAACCCGTCTACCTCGGGGAGTAACTCGTACAGCCAGGCAACGATTGCGAGCGAAGGAGGCGATTCTTCGCCTCCGGAGCATATGTCGCATTGCCAAGTCGCACCACAGTGCGACGGGAAAAGGCGGCGCAGCCGCAATCGGCCGCCGAGCCTCTTGTCGCGCGGAGCACAGGGGGCGAGATGTGCGAGCCGCCTGTGCATTAGAGGATGCGGAGCCGCGCAGCGGCGGAGGCAGCCGGCGTAGACGGCGACGGAGGAAGCCGACGGAGCGCTTGTATTTAATGGCAAAACTTTCATCTGGAAATTCGTATTTTCCTGGCTGTCAGCCGGGAATACAGATGTACAGTGGAGGCGTGTCGGCCGCGGCCGGGCAGGACATTCATGAGATCGAGGAAAGGAAAAGGCGTGAGCCCCGAAGCCACCACCATCAATCCTTCAATCAGCGTGGACGCCTCTGCCGTTGTGCAAAGCAAGCACCCGGCCGTCATCGAGACCGAGGGCAGGGAAACGCTGCCGTTGCCCGTTACCGGCCTCATCCTGTGCGGCGGGCGCAGCAAGCGCATGGGTCGCCCCAAAGCGTTCTTGCCCTTCGCCGGTCGGACCATCATCGAGCATTTGATCGACACGACCAGGGAGATCTTCAGCGAGGTTTTCCTGGTAGCCAACGAGCCCGACCAGTACTCGCACCTCACCGTCGACGTGGTAAAGGACATCCTCCCTTACAGGGGCCCGCTCGGTGGCATTCTCTCCGGACTGCTGGTCTCGGCCAACCCGTTTGCCTTCGTTATCGCTTGCGACATGCCGCTGGTGACCCGCAAGCTCCTCCGCCAGATGGCCACCCACAGGCACGATGCCGACGTTGTCGTCCTCTCGCACGCAGGAAGCATCGAGCCGCTGCTGGGGGTCTATTCCAAAAACTGCATCAAGCCACTGGAAGAGTCGCTCTTCTCGGGTGTCCTCAAAGTGCAGGACTTCCTGTCCGGGCTCAAAGCCAAGCTCTACGAGTACACCCCCGAGCGCCCGGAGGGCGACGACCTGCCACCATTCTTCAACATCAACACGCCGCAAGATTACTCGGCAGTGCTCCTCAGGGTCAAATCCAGCCCTCACCGCTCCGGACACGCCAGACGCTTGATCTATCCTGCCCCGTGATGCCGCGCCATCGCTCCGGGAATCATGGCAATCCTTAGCGGACTGGCATCTCTGCCTCAGCAGCCTGAGCATGTGCGTGCGTCAAGGCAGCAGCCGGCGGCGCCTGCTGCCCGCACCTTAAACGAATGCCCGCATGGCGGTGCGGACCTGCTCGAGCTGCTCCTCGTCGTACTGCCAGCGCTTGAGAAATGGTGAGTACTCGCCGCTGCCCTGCGTCAGAGCCAGCCACATGGCCTCCAGCCTGGCGCGCATCTCGTCTATTTCCAGCGATTGCACCAGCCTGGCCGTGCGGGCAAACACCCTTTTCGAACCGGCGGCTGCTTCGTAATTGAGCTCCCGCTCGTGGGCCACGGCCATGGCCGAGGACATGACCAGGTTCTTGGCCAGAAGATCGCAGACTACGGCACCGGCACCGCGCAGCGCCTCGACGAGCTCTTCAGCAGGCTCGTCGGCAGCCCGGAATTCGCCGGTCAGAAGCGTCACCAGAAAACCACGCGCGCCGGACACGCTGGACAGGATGGCGGCAGCCTCGCCGGCGAAAGCCGCCTTGCCCAGCTGTCCGTTGTCGAAACGAGAAAGCAACTCCTCGGACGCCCTAAGGGACTCATGAAACGATAGCTCGCTGGCAGGCAAAGCCTCACCCTCCCGCGCCGGGAACGTCGCCCTTCTACCTTATTTGACCGGCTCGATGCTCTTTACTGACCGCTCGCCATCCTCATCGAAGGTGACACTATCGGGGTTGACATCAACGACGCTGACCGACTCGAACTGCTCGCCGCGTCCGAGAGTAATTGTCCTTGGCCACTTGTTCTCAGCCACGGCCCGCCGGTCCGAAAATGCGATTACCGCCCGATCGCCGACTATGCCGACAAGCTTCATCTTGTCGACGATCGAAGGTCTTGAGGGCGGAGCCGGCAGCTCGGCCAGCGACAATCCAGCCTCGGGCTCCGGCGGCGGTGCCAGCACGTCGCCGCCCAGGGCAGCGGCAGGCGGCGGCGGCGGCACTACCTTGGCCGCGGGCGGTGGTGGCGGAATATCCGGGCCCTTGACCGCCGCCTCTGGCTTCGGGCTGCCCGGTCCTACCCGGGGGAAGGGCAAATAGCTGTCCAGGCGGGCGGCAGGGTCCGTCCGTCCAGCCCCTGCACGCGCCTCGTTGGCAGCCAAAAGGCGGGGCGTGGCCGGCAAGCTCTTCTTTCCCATGACC
>DATNRD010000230.1:0-15644 GCA_036703665.1 Candidatus Obscuribacterales bacterium | reverse complement strand
CCCATGCCTGGACAGAAACGTCTTGCTATTTGACATGAACTTCCCCTTCCTGGAGCAAAGCACCCTGTATACACCCGAGCCTGTCGCGGTTTCTTCCCTGCCGTCGCTGCTTGAAAAGGCCACATCGTCCGGCAAGCACTGCGGACTTAGACTGAACTCGCCTGAGTATTGTTCCGGCCGCCGCGCTGCTGGCCAAAACCCGCCCCCGTGTGCGGGTTGAGGCTCCCGGTAGTGCTGCCGCTTATCTCGGTGACCACCTGAATCAATTTGCCACTCAGGGCTTGCCAAGCTTGCTCGTCAGCTCCCTCAGCCTTCCCCTGGCAGCCTCCAGGGTCTCCGGCTTGCGGCTGAAGCAGAAGCGCACGTATCTGTGCCCCAGCTCTCCCGGACGGAAGAAGCTCGAGCCCGGCACCACAGCGACGCCGACTTCCTTGACGAGAAACTGAGTGAACTCCACATCGTTCTTGAAGCCGAATTTGCTTATATCCGTGAACACATAATAGGCGCCACCCGGCACAAAGTAGTCGATGCCTGCCTCATCAAGAATTTCCAGCATGCTTGCACGCAGCTGCGTATACTCCCGCGCGACTTCGTCGTAATAGCTCTGGGGCAGATTCATGGCAGTCACGCCGGCTCTCTGCAGCGGCGCCGGTGCCCCGACTGTCAGAAAGTCGTGCACCTTGCGAATGGCGGCGGTCAGCTCCGGGCAGGCGATGATGTATCCGACCCGCCAGCCGGTCACGCTGTATGTTTTCGACAGGCTGTTTATCGTTACCGTCAGCTCTTCCATGCCCGGCAGCGAACCAATCGCAACGTGCCGGTTGCCGTCATAAAGAATGTGCTCGTAAATCTCATCCGTGAAAGCATAAACGCCCCATTTCCGGCACTGCTCGGCAATCATCTCCAGCTCGGAGCGCGTGAAGACTTTGCCTGTCGGATTGTGCGGCGTGTTGATTATGATGGCGCGCGTCCGGTCATTGAAGGCTCGTCGCAAGTCATCTTCGTCGAACGTCCAGTGCGGAGGATGCAGCGTCACATAGCGCGGCGTGGCCCCACCGAGAATGGCGTCCGGCCCGTAGTTCTCATAATAGGGCTCGAAAACTATCACCTCATCTTCCGGATCGACTACAGCCAGCATCGTCGCGATCATTCCCTCGGTGGCGCCGCATGTCACCGTGACATTTGTTTCAGGATCGACTTTCAGTCCCAGATAGCTGGAGCACTTTCTTGCGATTGCTTCTCGAAACAATCGATCGCCCCAGGTAATGGCATATTGGTTGATATCGTCATTTATGGCCTGGCAAGCGGCCTCCTTGAGCTCCGGCGGGCAAGGGAAGTCCGGCAGCCCCTGCGCCAGATTGACGGCCTTGTGAAGCGTCGCCAGGCGGGTCATCTCCCGGATTACGGACTCTTCGAACTGGCTTGCCTTGATCGACGTCTTCCGGCGAACGTTTTGAGAAGTGCTCATGACATATTCCTCGGAGCATCCCGTCACCCGGACGGAGCAGCGCGGCACACCTATACGGTACGGACGATATTGTACTGCCAAGGGCAGCCCCATTGGAGTCTCCACAGCCGACTGCCGGGCGGCTCAGACTGACTCGCGAGCCAGTGCTGTGTCGATATCGGAGAGCCTGACGGGGGGCAGGTAGTCGCCCAGCAAGGTTCGCTTCCACCAGGCGCCAGTTTGCCTCTTTTCTTGCCAGCTCGTGTACTGATAGAGGTAATACCGCGCACGAATAAAGGTCGGTGGTCCATTGGGGTAAGGATTCGACCTGAGCAGTCTGAGCGTCTTGCCGTCGCCCTGCAGGAGTTTTTGCAGGAAGCGCAAGAACCAGAGATCGAATCCGTGACTGACGACCCTTTTGCCGGCCACCGTCACCGAAAAAGGAATGAACCACATAAGCCAGTCCAGCCGCAGATGATAAGGTGCGACTTGCGGCGGCCGCCGCCTGACGTCGCCCGGCTTGGCCTTGAATTCGTACTCCTTCCATTGCGTATCCGGACCCGGCTGAGCCTCGTCCGTGCCCTCGATCACGACCTCGTACCGCTGGCGCGACATGCTTCCGAAGGCGCCGTAAGTGTTCACCAGATGCAGCGGGTTGTAGCAGAAATTCATGAGCTGATTGCGCGAGAAGAGATTGAGCGTCGGCTGGATGCTCAAGACAAGAGTGACACCAAGCAGCATGTCCATAGCTCTGTCATAGAACGGAGGGTATGCGACTGAATCCGTCGTCATCGACCAGGGGACAATTATCCCGATGATGGCGTCGTTGAAGGCGGTTATGCCCAGGCAGACGGTGAGCCAATTCAACCATGAGTAATTGCCGCTGACAATGAGGAGCAGCTGGTGCCCGATGATCATGACGCCCGCACATGCGGCGATCGGTTGCGGAGCGAATAAACCCCACGGCATGATCACCTGCACAAAATGGCTGAACAACACGCCGAAGCGATGCATCGGCTTTGGCAAGCGATGGAAGTACCAGCTGACAGGATTGGGAAGCGGCTGCGTTTCATAGTGGTAATAAAGGCAAGTCAAATCACGCCAGCATTTGTCGTGTCGCAATTTGATCAGTCCGGACCCCAGCTCCACTCTGAACAGCATCCAGCGAAGAATAACGAAAGGAGCAGCCGGAGTCACCATCGACGCAGGCCCCATGAACGCCGCAAAAAATCCGGCTTCTAAAAGCATCGATTCCCAACCGAAGGCGTAAAATTTCTGCCCGATGTTAACAATTGAAAGATAAAGCACCCATGTCAAAAGCCACATCACGAGCGAAAGCCACCAGGGCAAGTGGTCCGGCACTCCCGTCAGAATCGCAAGCGCCAGAGCGGTTCCGCACAAGGCGATGGCTTTGAAGAAACGATCGGAATAGTAGAGGTGAAATATGCTGGGCGTCTTCGTAAAGGGCGCCTTCGTGAGGAACTCAGCCGCGGGCAGGAGTCCCTTCTCGCCGAGAAGAGCAGGAAATTGATCAAGCGCGACCAGAAACGCAACCAGGTACAGTGCCGACAGCCCACGCTGAAACAGCCAGTTCGTAAGTTGCAAATCCCCCAGATACTCGCTCATAGCCCATCAAATTCACGGCCGCGCCGGACCAACTATTTTACTGTCGCCTGATACGTTCAGGCGGAGCGAGATTGACAAGTTGTAGTTTTTAACCTACAATTTAAAATGGACCACTTGGACGTTGAAGTCAGAATTTACCAGCTCCCGGATGGGCGTGTCCCGTATCTCGAGTGGCTGGAAGGACTGAAGGATCAGCAGGCAAGGCAAAGGATCCAAGCACGATTCGCCCGAATTCGGCTGGGGAACTTCGGGCAGACTCGGTCCGTAGGCGGAGGGGTTCACGAGTTGAAGGTTGACTATGGCCCGGGCTACCGCGTTTATTTCGGTCGCGATGGGCAGCACATTGTAATCCTTCTGTGTGGCGGTGACAAAGGCACGCAAGATGAAGACATCACAAAAGCAAGAACGTACTGGGAGAACTACAAGAGGGAGAGGAAAAATGCCGACGGTTGACTACAACAAGCATCTCCTCGAGGACCTGAAGAACCTCGAGTACGCAGCCGGCTACCTGACAGCCTCCCTTGAGGAAGGAGAAGATGTTTTCCTTCTTGCTGTTCGCGACGTAGCTCAAGCACAAGGAGGCATAGGAGCGCTTTCCAGGATGACCAATCTCAATCGGGAGAATCTGTACAACATGCTATCAGCGGAAGGGAATCCCCGTCTTTCAAGCATCACTTCCATCCTCGACAAGCTAGGCTTCAAAATCGAATTCTCACCCAAATCGGCTGACAGCAGCGCTGCGTGAAAGGCCGCTGCTCGCTGGAGAAGACTCATCACCTTGCGACACTGGTACCAGGGAAATAGAATCGCAATATTTGTGAAAATGACCAGCCTCGGCGCGCCAGCTGCGCAGCGCCCCACTGGCAGAGTCCGACGCCATGACCGGCGCCGGTCGATTCAAGTACCACAGGCCCGTCTGTTTTGCGACTCAGACTATATCTCGTGCCGGGCACCTTGTCCCAGCCGAGTTTTTGCCCGATGGCGATCCAGAAGTCATAACCGCCTTTCGTCGTACCGTTGTTCAGCCTCAGCTCGATTGGTCGCCCGGCAAGGTCGGTGTTCGAGATGACGGGGACTTCCTCACCCAAAGCTTCCCGGTAGACGTGGTAAGGGATGACACTGCGCTTTACTTTTTGGAATGGTGACCGGGAGCAAAAGCCGCATATGACGCCACGAAGGTACGGCAGCCGCCCCGAAGGACCGAAGATATCTTCGCCGTTGCTGGTTCGGCCCGCGCAGGCGGAATGGTAGAAGGGAGAAACAGGCCGCCCCTTGTAGGTTAGAACCCAGCCCCAGACCGAGTCCACCGCCGCCCTTACTTCCGGGCGCTCGTAGGCGGCGCCGAGATAGGCTTCCTGCTGGGTGGAGTCTGCCAGTTTGTCTCCGGGCCTGTATCGGCACAGCCTCGTCTGTGTCAACACCGCCTGACACTTGAGCGCCTCGGCAGGCCAGCCGGGAAGGGTTTCGCTGCCGACGACCGCAGTTACGTATTGGCGCGCAGCAAGCTCGTTGATGATACGCAGTGTTCCCCGGCTGGAGGGTACCAGCATAATTGTTCCGCGGTAGCGCCTGGCCTGCTTGCCCGGATATGTCAGGGCAAGCCCTGCCATCGGACCGCGCAGCACGAGCCGCTCCGCTGTAATTGCTGGACGGCGCTCCGGGTTCTTCAATGCAAAAAGCTCTACTTTGCTGCCGCGCGCTGCGAGCTCATAGGAACCTGGCGGCAAGCTCCGTGCCGTCGGATACAGCACTTCGAGCGGTCCGGAGACGCCAATCGCCCGTGGCGGCGCGAAGGCTTCGAACAAGCTTACTCGCACGTTGTCTTCGGTCGCGCAAGCACGAGTGGCCCAGCTCGAGCAAAGGCACAGTCCCAGGCACACAGCAAGAAACGGACCGATCATCCCATTCCTCCATGCCGGCCCCAGAGTCATGCCGTCGACAATCCTCATCATGACATACGCGTAATCGATTGATATTGATGATAGAGCAGTCCCCTTGGGTCGCCGCTGCAAGCGCGTCTGCTCTCGCGTTCGGCAAGCGCCCCGATCGCGCTGCGCGTGCAATAATGTCTCCGGAAAGCATGAGGTACGCGAAAAATGTTGGCAGATGTGGCCGGCTACCGTGCGCGAAAATGCGCGATTACATTCTCCTCTATCGTGGCTCTCGCTTGCTTGCTGAGTCTTGCAGCATATCAGGCGGCGGCTCAATCGGGCACCGGTGGTGGTTCTGGTGCAGGCGTCACCGGGAACCAGACGCTTACGGGAAAAGTTGTGATACTTAAGACCGCGGCCGGAATAAAGGCCATGGGCGAGTGCGCACACAAGCTTAAACGCGCCGCGCTGGACATGATCGGTGAGCTGCAAAGGCAGGACCTGGTGGTCGTGAGCGAGCCCGACGTCATCGGTCCCATAATAGTGCCTGCCGTACCCAACCCGAGCGGCATGATGCCGGTGGGCGATTATTTGCCACCGCGCAAGAAATGGCTGGATTTCTATATGGCTCAAATGAGCCAGTTGATCCCGCTTATGCAGAGCGAGCTGGCCGACACCGCCATTCCCGCGGACAAGAAGGACGCGATAAAAGGACCGTGGGGGCAAATGCAGTCGCTTGTGCAAGATATGCAGTCCCACTACAAGGCGCTGCAACCGCTCACGCAGGGGCCGAGTTTCGACCGCGATGCAATCGGTAAAGAAGTTCTGGCAATCTACGACGACGTGGAAGAGTTAGATAAACTGCGCAAGCAAGTCTTCCACATCATCAAGGAAAAGAGCTGAGTCAAGGCCATTCCGTCGAGAACAGGTATTTCCTCGCCAGCGGCACCGCCTTTTCTTGACTGGTACCGTGCAGCGCCCGAGCGCAAAATGCGTAGCGCGGGGCATCATAGGGAAAGTAGCCTGCCACCCAGGATTGAAAAGTTTTGCCGTAGGGAGCCGTGCCCGTCTTGGCTGCAATGCGGAGGCGATCCGATGGATCGAGGTCCCTGGCCGTTCCTTCACGGCACGCCAGGTGCATCCCCTGACCAAGGACAGACCAGGTGGCAGCCGAAAGCTCGATTCGAAACGGCTGGCCGTCCGGATCGGGACTTTCAGCGCTGTGGAGATAGGGTACCGAGCCGCGCGTGGCGATGAGCGCCACCATCCTCAAGATTTGCAGTCCCTGGGGCCTTAGATCCTGACAAAGTCCTAGCACATAACTCTGTGCCTCCGCGCTCGCCCTCTCGGGAAACGGTCCGGAAGGATAACCGGCCACGGGTGCTTCCAGGCCGAAGCGCCGGGCGTAATCGAGCACAGTTTCGGCGCTCACCCGCTCGGCAGCCTGGGCGAAGAACACGTTGCACGAATGGGCGATCGCTTGGGTAAGCGTCAGGCGTCCATGCGCTACCTGGCAGCTGTAGGTTTTTTTGTTAAGGGCAATCGTGCCCGTGCACTCAAACGTTTGGTTAGCCGGAAAAACATTCTTATCACGCATCGCTGCCGCCGACACGAGCTTCAACACCGAGCCCGCTGAGCCGGGTTCTACCGATGTGCCGGCAGGGAAACCGACCTGACCCGCTTTCAAGTCGGCCCAGTAAAAGTACCCCGCCGGTTGCGACTCGGCCCTGGCCTCGGCCCTCGACGCTTCGACGACGCCGCTCACACCAAGAAGCGATTTCAGGAACTGCCTTCTTCCCGTGAAATTGCTAGGATTACTACCAGTGGAACCCATCGTTCGATTGTCCGGCGCTAGAACTCAAAGTTTAATCGGTGGACCGGGGAGTGAAGGGGGAGCGACCGTTTAAATTAATGCCGTTCCCGACCCTGGTGCTTGCCTGGGCTTTGCTTGCTCTTTTCAGCATAGCCGAGACGCGCGCGCAGGATTCGCTGTCGTTACCGGCTGTAGTCAAGCGCACAATGGAATTTCATTTCCGGGAGGGGCGGGCCCATTCGAAATCGCTCGACGAGTTCGTCAGGCGGTTGCCGGTCCCTCAATATCTCAGGCTGAGAGCCGGCGTGTTCGTGACGCTCAGTCGCGACGGCAAGGCAAGAGCGTGCTGGGGCTCGGTGCTGCCCGAGCACCCGGATCTTGTCAAGTCGACTGCATACGCGACGGTGGCGGCATTGACCAGGGAGTACCGATACCCGCCCATCAAACGAAGCGAGTGGCGGGCGCTCAAGCCGCAGGTCACGGTCGTGCGTTCGCTCGAGCCCATAGACGGGCTGTCAGGCCAGAATCCGCTGCGCGACGGGCTCATGGTCCGGTCAGGGGGAAAAGCCGGCGTGCTGCTTCCAGGAGAGGCCCGTGACGCGCACTACCAGCTCATCGCCTGCAAGCTAAAAGCTGGAATCGGTGCCGGGGAAAGGTGTCAGTTGTACAGGATAAAGGCGGACATTTATGACTAAGGCTTTTGTATCCTGGGAGTTTTGCTTAATCAAGCTCCTCCTGTTTGCCATGGTGAGCTTTGCGCTCGACCAGCCGGTCGGCTCCATCGAGGGTCGCATCGCGCTGGAGCAGAAGGGATTCGGGCTTTACACCTACGACATGCGCGGCAAGAAGGTCTATGTCCTGGCGCAGGGACCGCGCGGCAAGCAGGAGATCGAACGCGGCGTCTGGGTGGAACCGGACGGAAGGTTTCGGTTCGATCAGCTGCCGGTTGGAGAGTACAGCCTGACCGCTCGTGCCACCGGATATGCCACCAGCTACGAGACCGGCATATTCGTCGAGGAAGGCAAGACGACCCGCATTCCGGAGCGAATCGCCATGACTCTCCAGGAGCCATCGGTCAGCGTTGCTTCTAACTTCCGGGTCTTCACGACCCGCGAAAGCCCCCACTTCTGGATCAACGCCACCGGTGCCACAGCCGCGGTGGTGAAGGTATATCGCAAGGATTTCCTGCCGTTCCTGAACGAGGCTCAAGTTAAGGACGACTGGGCCTCAATCAATACAGACCTGAACATCTATCAGGCTGATACGGCAACCGACGAGTATTTCAAGCACCAGAAGCCGGTCCGCGTTTTCACAGAAAAGCTCGAGCCCGACCGGGACGACTGGGCACGCAAGGAGTTCGAATGCCGGCCTTTGCCGCCTGGCGATTATTTCGTAGTTGCCGAAGCAAGCAATCCCGTCGATGACATCCGCAAGGGAACCATGTGGTTCTCCGTGAGCGACCTGGGCCTTATCGTGAAACAGGATCCCGAAAAGGGAGTGGCCAGGGCAATCGACCTCAATACGCGTAAGCCGTTGAGCGGCGTTCAGGTCCAGTTCATGCGCAGGACGTCCGGGCAGCAGCTGGCCAGAATCGGCACCGCTGAGACCGGCAAGGACGGTTTTGCCGTCTTCAGCCTGCCTGCCGCGTGGAAAAACACCTCGCTCGACCTGGTTTGTTATGGCATGCGCGGCAGCAACCGGGCCTACAGTGGATTCAGCATCTATCAAAGCGACAATGACCGGTATCTGACGTACTTTTACACCGAGCGCCCCGTGTACCGGCTCGGGCAGACGGTGTACTACAAAGGAATTTGCCGGATCATGGATGCTCAGGGCTTCAAGACCGTCGAGCCTGACACGCAGCTGGACGTAGTCGTTGAGGACCCCGAGAACCAGAAGATGTGGGAGGGGCGACTCAAGACAAACCGGCACGGGACGTTCAACGGCGTTTTCCAGATCCCCCCGGATGCCAGAACCGGTGCCTATCAGGTGACCGTTACCTATCCCAACGGCGCAAGAACATATGATCGTTTCGAAGTCGCCCAGTATCGCAAGCCTGAGTATCAGGTAGAAGTAATCCCATTGACACCACGGGTGGTGGGAGGACAGAAAATCAAAGCTCGCGTCAAGGCGACCTACTTCTTCGGTGCGCCGGTCACGGGAGCAAGGGTCAAGTACTCCGTCTACGCATCGGCTGACTGGCAGAGCCGCTACAACCTGGTTTCTCGTCCTGACTACTACTCGTTCTTCGATGACTGGGGTGACGAAGAGGGCACCTATTACGGCGGTTACGGGGGCGATTTCATCACGGAAGGCTATGCGCAAACCGACGACGCCGGCGAGGCAATAATCGAGTTCGAAAGCCGCCGGTTCGAGCTGCCGGCCGAAGGACCATGCAGCTCGGAGTGCATCGACAGGCGTTATAAGATAGAAGCCGAGGTCACCGACTTGAGCCGGATGAGCGTGGTAAGCAGCGCCACTTGCCAGGTCACCATGGGCGACTTCGCGCTCCTCGTTCAGCCGAAAGGATACGTCGTAAAGGCCGGCGAATCGGTTGCCGTCAGCGTCACTGCCCTGGGTTACGACGCCCAACCCGTCGTCAATCAGGAAGTAACGCTCACCCTGACCAGATGGGTGTGGGATCGCGTCAAGTACACATACAAGGGGCAGGAGGTTGCCGGGCAGGCGACTGTCAAGACAGATGCCAGCGGAAAGGCTTCCGCTACCTTCTCGACCAAGACAGCTCTCCCCACGGACACCTATTACGTCTGCGCCGAGGCCATGGACTTTCAGCAGCATGTCATTCGGGATGATGAGAGCATCTGGATCGCCAGCCAGAGCTATCCCTATACCCTTTCGGAGCGCGAGGCCGAAAGAGAGCCGGTGGCAATCAAACTGGACAAACCGGTTTACCGGCCGGGCGAGACAGCCAAGGTGATGATTACCGCACCGGTTACCGGTGACGAGGGCGCCGAGGCAATTGTAGCCGTCGAAGGGCTGAAGATCTTCAACTACAGGGCCGTACCGATGAAGGCTACGGCGCAGCTTGTGGAGGTGCCCCTTACACAATCCTATGCCCCCAACGTCTACCTGACGGTTACCTTCGTGGGCAAGAAACACGAGTTCTACAGCCAATCGAAACTGATCAAGGTATCCCCGGAAGAACATTTCCTCAAGCTGACGGTCGACTCCGACAGGCAGAAGTACAAGCCCGGCGAAACGGTTACTTACACAGTCAAAGCCAGCAGGCCGGACGGTAAGCCGGCAGCCAATGTGGAGCTGTCGCTGGGGGTTGTGGACGAAAGCATCTACGCCATCCGCCCCGAGGCCGCCCCCAACATCCAGAAATTCTTCTACAGCAGGCGATCCAACTGGGTGACGACGGTCTGCTCGTTCCCGGAACAGTATTCGGGCGGGCCAGACAAAATCGAACCCAGGGTGCGAAAGGACTTTCGGGATACCGCCGCCTGGCTGCCGGACCTCTTGACGGACGCCAACGGGATTGCAGTGGCCCGGGTCAAGTTGCCGGATAATTTGACCACATGGCGCGCCACCGTCCGTGGTGTGAGTACGCAGACAGACATCGGCTGGGCGATCAACAAAGTAATCTCGACTCAGGACATGATCTTGAGGCTGGCCTTGCCGCGGTTTTACTCCGAGGGCGACGAGGGCTTCATCACGGCGGTCGTCCATAACTACACGGAGAAGCCCCAAAAGGTCGACCTGACCCTTTCCGCCTCGTCTAACTTCCAGGTCGGACAGCCGCTCGTTCAACACCTCAACGTGAGCCCCGACAAAGCGTCGCGCATAGACTGGCCGGTCAAGGTAGTGGAGGCCGGGGAGGCGACCGTTGCCGCCAAGGCAATAGGGCAGACCGCGGCCGACGCATTGGAAAGAAAGATACCGGTAAGGGCCCTGGGCGTCGCCGCCTTCACGGCCTCGAGCGGACTGTTGACCGAAAGCCCTGCCAGCGCCTCGGTACCGGTCGGACTCAGCGCAGACGCTTCTCCCGGCACCGCCAAATTCACTGTCTGTCTGGCAGGATCGACCATAGGACCAGTGCTGGGGAATTTCAGCTCGCTTATCGACTACCCTTACGGTTGCACGGAACAGACGATGAGCAGGCTGATGCCGTCGGTGGTGGCAATGCGGCTTCATCAATCCCTGGGATTGGTGCTTACCGACAAGGACAAAGAAAGGTTCCAGGCAGTGTACAAGCAGGCCATGCAAAAGCTCACCGACTACCAGCACAGCGACGGGGGATGGGGCTGGTGGCGGGACGACAGCAGCAGCCCCTACCTGACCGCTCACGTGCTGGAGGGCTTCCACCTGCTGCGGCAGGCAGGATACAAAGTCGACAAGGGCCTGGTCGACAAAGGGCTGTCCTGGCTACGCAAGGCCTCTCCGGAGCTGCAAAAGCAGCTCAAGGACCCGATGTCCGCCGCTGAGTTCAACCGCGCGCTGGACGCGCGCATCGACCTGTGCAAGATGATCTACGTGCTTGGACTCTACGGTGGCAAGTGTCCGGCAGCCCTTAAGGAGTCCATCCTCTCCGACGTTACAAGGATGTCTCCGGAGGCGCTCTCATACCTTACACTGGCCTTCCACAACGCCGGAGACAAGGAGGCTGCCCGCCAGGCCTACGATCGCCTTGTTGCTCTGGCCAATCAGCCGCAGCACTACACCAACTGGGATCACACCAGGGAACTCTACGACAAGCTTCGAGCCGTGCTGCGTTATGGCGACTACGTCTACACATACCGCTTTACCGGAGTTGAGTCGACGGCTCTGGCTTTAAGGGCGGTCCTGGCCATGGAGCCCGGCAACACTCAGCGGATCGAATCCGTCAAGCAGTGGCTGGTGCTCCAGCGCGACAAAGACGGCTGGCAGAACACGAAGACGACGGCGGCCGTGTTCATCGCTTTGCTGGAAGATGAGCTTGGTGCGCGCCAGGGAGAAAGCGTGGGGTTCGAAGTGTCGGCGCTTCTGGATAAGAACCCGCTAGCGAAGCTGGCGTTCTCGGCTGCCAACATCTACTCGCCGGAAACATCGATCAATGTTCCTCTGCCTGCCGGCCCGTCGAGTCTGACAATCGAGAAGACGGGCCCCGGGCGCCTCTATTACAATAGCCTTATGACCTTCGTCCGGCATTTGAAGCCTGACGACGTGATTGCCGACAAGTCACTGCCGCGAGGCATTCACTTGAAGAGGGCGTTCTTCCGCCTCACACCGGATGCGGTGGCAGAAGGCGGCAAGGTCCACTTCAAAGTAACGCCGCTATCGGCCGGTCAGGTAAAAGCGGGCGAGACCATCCTGATGAAGATCTTTCTCGAGACTCCCATCGCGCTGCCTTACATCATTCTGGAGACGCCCTTGCCCAGCGGAGGCGAGGTCGTCGCCGACGACCCGCGCGCCGGGCAGGTCGAGTCTGAATCGGGCACTGAGACCATGTTCGTGGGGGACTGGGGCCCCTGGTGGTGGACGCACCAGGACATCCTCGATGACAGAATCGTCTTTTTCATCACCAGCTTGCCGGCCGGCAAATCCGAGTTCCACACGATGGTGCGCATGGAAATGCCGGGCAAGTTCAACATGAACCCGCTCAACCTGGAGGGAATGTACACCAAGCGCGTGCGCGCCTATTCCCCTCTCGATGCCTTGCAAGTAACCGAGTGAGGCTGCCATGCAAGTCCCGTGTGGCGATCGAGTTCCTATGAGTCACAATGCGGATGCCGAATGGCGTCCGGATAATGATGCATCCTGCCCTGGGAGCGCCGGCATCCTGCCGGCTGCAAGCCGGCGCTCCCCGGATGCAGCTCTCGAGGCGGATTCGTCGCCGGTGCGATCCGGCGGCGATGTCACGGGAACCGTCGCAACGCGCTGCAAGGACCTGCTCGTTCTCTGCGTCCCGCTTTTGCTTTCCTTGATTTACATGGGCACGTACCCGTTCTCGGACCGGCTGGCCCGGCGAACCGTCGGCATAAGAGACCTGTCGGCCGCACAGATTTCCAACATTGTAAGGGCCGCGCGCGCTGTCGACGGCACGGTTCTCGAGCCGGGAGAGGAATTCTCGTTCAACCGGGTGGTCGGTCCGCGCGCGGCGCAACGGGGATATCGTCCGGCACCATCCTACCTTGGCAACGAAAGCCCCACGACGATAGGCGGGGGCATCTGCCTGGTTTCCTCGCTTCTCTATCAAATCGCTCTGGACGCCGGGCTCACAGTTACAGAAAGATTTCCACACCAGAGGACCATCAAGACCGTGCCGCCGGGACTCGATGCCACCGTCTGGTACGGGCGCGCGGACCTGCGTTTCAAGAACAGCCTGGACTGCCCGCTGGTGATTTACTCCAGGGCCAACTCAGGGGCCCTCACGGTCGAGCTGATGGGCAGACCAGGCAGGGTTCAGCGGTCCTCGATTCGCAGGCTGGTCGCGCGGCAAGGGCAGGATCGGCTGACGGTGGAAGTCTACCGCCAGGACCAGCAAGGGGAAAAACTGGTCTCAAGAGACCTCTACCGGCTTGCGCCGTGACGCCGAAGAGATCCACCAGGTGATCAAGGAAACAATGACCAGCGCTCCGGCAGCGTAAGCCAAAAGCTTAAGCCTGTCACCGGTGGTCGCCTCGTTGCCCAGCGGGATGAGCTGGTTGGTCAGGGTAGCAACGGCAATCATCAGAGCCGGCAGCAGCAAGAGCGCATCATGCTGCGCGCGTTCCTTGCGATACATGACCGGACCGAGCACGCTCATCAGCACCGCTGCCACCACGGACGACGCCAGCAAGCTGCAAGTCGGCTCGGCATGCAGGAAATAGTTGGAGGACGCAGGCAGGAGCGTAGCGCCGGCAAGGGCGATGGCAACCGTCAGACTCCTGCCCCGCTCTTCCCGTAAAAAGACGCTCATGATTAGCACGCCGCCCAAGCCCGCATAAAGTGCCGCGCCTACATACGGATGCATTATGTTTACGCCGGTGACGTTGGGATTGAACTGATATATGTACGTCTGCAGCATGGCGCGCACTATCCAGAACAGCCCGGCAAACATGGCTGCTCCGGGGCGAGTCGCTACCAGCACAGCCGGAGCAAGGATTATCCAGCCGAAAGTTCCCAGAAGCCGGGAGGCCAGCACAGTGAAGATGCCGATTAAGACGAGCGACTTGACTGCCTCCGGTGCGCTCAGCCTGGCGTCCTTATTCCCTTCAATGGCCTCGAACAGGTACATGAGAAATATCCCCGCCCCGACCAGTACCGCCAGGGAGTCCATGCCAACCAGGACCATTACCTTGGTGATGTAAATGAGCAACAGCAAACCGCCCGTAGTGGCAAGGGCGATGCGCTTGACATAGAGCCGGTCGTCCGTGAGGAACGGGCCCTGAACAGCCCGCATGAGCAAGCACACCGACAGTGCCCCAAGCAGCAGACCCTGACGGGGAACGATCTGCTCCGAGGGGCTGGCGTTGTTAATCCAGTAGATGCCGCCCAGCCACAGCAGTGCCGGCAGCACATCCTCCAGAGTCGAGTCATGCTTGAGCCAGAGACTGTCTGTAAGCTTCCAGACAACCAGCCCGGCCATGAGCGCCGGCAGCGGCATCCCGCCTACATCCACGGTCGCCGTCAATAGAACGCTCAGCAAGAGGAGCAAGATACCCAGGAGCCGGTCCGGAAAGCCCAATCTAGCCAATACGAAGGGCAGCGCCGCGCCGAGGGCGAAGAACCTTAGAGAGTTGGCCGCTTCGAATCCGAAATACTGTCCGGCACCAAAGAGCAAGACAAAAGGCAGAAGAACCAGGGCATAGCGCTTCACATCCAGCCATTGCAGCTGCCAGGACAGCCTGCTTCCGACCTTTTCGGTCAAGAAGGGGGTAAGGAAGGCAATCAATGCCGCTGCAGCAAAGACACCCAATACGCCTGTTGACAGCGTTGCCATACCGTCCTTTTCCCTCCCATCGCCCGCCAGTAGTATAGACCGAGTCGAGCTTATGCACGCCGCGCGGATGGAGCATCCGAAAATAGTAGGATGTAACCAGGCTTACCTGCCTGATACCGTTTACTTTACGACGGATCTGGTTGGGGCCCCTGGGAGCGCAGGCGTCTCGCCTGCTCCGGAGCCCCCCGGCTTGAGTGAACAGTATCGGGCTTACCTGCCTGGAGTGACGAATTGAGGCTCATCTATGCCGCTTTCATGCTGGGCTGCCTGGCGCTGATAACGTACGTATCAGCTGCAAGCTGGATTTCGTCGTCCCCGGCGCCCGCGGCCATGAGCTTTCTGCGCACCATAAGGCAGGGCGCCGTCGCAGAGGCAGCCGAGATGTTCGGGGATAACTCCTGCCGGTGTCCGCCCAGAGGCGGGTGGATTGCTCTGCTGAAGTACGAATACGGGGAGGAACCGAGCCTGGCGTTTCTTGTCGGGCATCCTTTCGAGATAGGACGCCCCCGCATCATGCCCGTCAAGGACAACACACCATATGTGCTGCCGTGGGAGGTCCCCGAGAGCGCCTTTGTCGACGTTCCGCTCAGCTTCGATGCTGGCAGTTACAGCCCGCTCTTCCTGCCGCTCAAGCTGGCTTATGGGCAGGACATGACGCTGGGGCAGTTCCAGGAGGCCCTGCAAGATCTGCGCAAAGACGACTGGAAGGGTTTCTCCCTGCGCTTGCGGCCGTCGCTTGCCGCCGGCGTCGTTCCGCCGCCGCCCGCCGTTGCTGAGCATAAGGGGCCGGCGCCGGACAAAACCGGCGATGATAAGGCGGAGGCGTCCCGGACCGCCGAGCTCGCTAAAGAGCTCTTCGGGGCGCAGGCGGCGCAGTTCCTGACACCACGGGATGCCGCCAGCGTGACGCTGCCGGGCGGCGGCCGGTTGAGTGCCGAGCAGGTCGAGAGCCGGTTGCCCAGA
>DATNRD010000229.1:0-2771 GCA_036703665.1 Candidatus Obscuribacterales bacterium | reverse complement strand
CGTGTAGTGGACGAACTCGAAGACGAAAAAGGAAATGCCCAGAGGCAGAAGAATATTGAGCACCGGGGCGTCCCAGGCCGGAACGCCGCCGGCAAGCCAGGGGACCGCGGCGCGCACCGAGTTGAATGCGGCAGCCAGGTTCTCCAGCAAGAAGTTTGTGTACTTGTAGTAAAAGAGGCAGCCCAGGTTGAGCAGCAGCGCGGCGCCCAACCAGGCTTTGCGCCACCGGTTGCGGCTGCGCTCTATGGCCAGCCCCAGCAGCCAGTTGGCGCAGGTAAGGAAGAAAAGCAGCAGCCCGTAGACAGGCAGCCAGCTCATATAAAAGAAATAGCTGGCCGCCACTACGACCGCCAGGCGCGCACCGCCCCTGGTGCGCCAGTAGAGGAACACCGCAATGGGCAGGAAGATAAGATACTGGAGGCTGCTGAATATCATGCCGTACTACCACCGGGACGCACCAAGTATACAAGTGGCGCTTGCGGGCCAGACATGGCTTGTCATTAATGATCCGGTGCGCAGCGGCCGAATGCCTCAAAGGCACTTCCCGGTTAAGAACACCTCGTGTCCTGGGAGCGGCGGCCTCCACCCGGCAGGATGCCGGCGCTCCCAGGGAGCAAAGGAAGCTTAAGCGCCCGATGGACCCAGGTGAGTGGCTGCCGTGGAGCACCGACCTGAGCGCATTTTTATATCGGCCTGGCTGCTGCGCCGGCGTGTTTTCCATCCCGATGCCCATGGTGCCGGTGTGCTTCCCTGCGGCTCACTCCGGGGGTTGCCAGGCGGCGAATTCCGCAGTCGACAAGCGCAGGGCAGCCACCGGCTTAAGGAGTATTAAAGGGAACTTCTTGACGTTCTTAATAAATAATCTGTAGTATTGCTGCCATCGTCCGAGGTGTCCAAAGCAGTTGTTCAGAGCGCTTCCTGGCGCTTGCCTGATGCAGTCCGGGGAGTGGTTGGTGCAGCGCGCCGGTGCGGCCATTGATCTGGATGCATGCACCGAAAGGGCGCCCGTTATCCCCGAGCTAACCGCCTGGAGGCTTACCGTGAAGGCACCGCTGAGTCGCGAAGAGCTAAAAAAGAAGCGCGAAAAGTACATCATTCCCGGCGTCAAACAGCTTTTCTCCGATCCCCCTCACATCGTCAAGGGCTCGGGTCAGTTCCTCTATGACGAAAAAGGCCGCGAATACCTCGATATGTTTGCCGGCATCGTCACCGTCAGTGTCGGGCACTGCCACCCGAAGATTACGAAGGCTACGGTCGAGCAGATTGAGACGCTTCAGCACACTTCCACCCTGTTCTTGACCCAGCCGATGGTCGATCTGGCCGAGAAGCTGTCCGAGCTTGCTCCGGGCAACCTGTCCAAGGTCTACGTTACGAACTCCGGAACAGAGGCCAACGAGGGAGCGATTGCTGCAGCCAAGCTGGCCACGGGGCGCTCCGAGGTGGTAGCTCTCCGGCACTCGTATCACGGGCAGTCGCATCTGGCCTCCAGCCTGACCGCCAACCATAACTACAGGCCCAACACGCCTCCGGCTGCCGGAATAGCCTTTGCAGAAAATCCGTACTGCTTCCGCTGCCCGTTCAAGAAGACGCCCGATAACTGCAGCCTGGAGTGCGCGCGCGACGTCGAGCGCGTCATTCAGACGCAGACCAGCGGTAGCCCGGCGGTGATGATTGCCGAGCCGATTCAAGGCGTCGGTGGCGCCATCACCCCACCGGATGATTATTTCCAGGAAGTGAAGAAGATCCTCCTGCAATACGGCGTGCTCTTCATTGCCGATGAGGTCCAGACCGGCTTCGGCAGAACCGGCAAGCACTACTGGGGCATCAGCAACTGGGGCGTGCAGCCTGACTTCATTACGATGGCCAAGGGGCTGGGCAACGGCATCCCGATTGGCGCCTACGTGACCACCCCGGAGATTGCCAACGCCGGACAGAAGCCGGTCATCAACACCTTCGGCGGCAACCCGGTGTCTTGTGCGACCGCGCTTGCCGTAATCGAAACCATAGAAGAAGAGAAGCTGATGGAGAATGCCAGGGTAGTCGGCCAGTACCTGATGGAAGGGCTGAGGGATCTTCAGAAGTCCTTCCCGATCATGGGCGACGTGCGGGGCAAAGGGCTTATGGTCGGCGTCGAGCTGGCCGCCGACGACGAAGCCAAGACACCGCTGCCGGCTGAGACTGCCAAGATAGTCGAGTTTGCCAAGGACAACGGGGTGATCCTGGGCAAGGGCGGGCTCTGGGGAAGTGTCATCCGCATCAAGCCGCCCATGTGCATAACCAAGAGCGATGTGGACACCTGCCTCAAGGTAATGCGGCAGGCGCTCGAGTCGGTGTCCAAGGTGGCAGCGACAACCTGATATAAATGGTGAGTATCTCAAGAGCAAAATAGGGGAAAAGCAATGCCGAACCTGGTTCGTTGTGGGTTGATCCAGACAAGAAACGAGCTGCCTCCCGACGGGAAAGTCGACAGGAGCAGCATTGAGAAAATCCAACAGGCAATGCTGGAAAAGCATCTGCGCTTCACGGCCGAGGCCGCTGACAAGGGCGTGCAGATCCTCTGCTACCAGGAGCTTTTCAACGGCCCTTACTTCTGCGCCGAGCAGAACTCGATCTGGTACGAATCGGCCGAGGAGATTCCCGGCGGGCCGACCGTTAAAAAGATGCAGGACGTGGCCAAACAGTACAACATGGTGCTGGTCGTGCCGCTGTATGAGAAGGAGCAGACCGGCATCTACTACAACACGGCCGCGGTCATTGATGCGGACGACACC
>DATNRD010000228.1:0-4165 GCA_036703665.1 Candidatus Obscuribacterales bacterium | reverse complement strand
ACAAGCTCGCCCTGGCCCATGGGGTTAATCCTAGTAACGTACAAGGCAGAAGCCGGATGTAACGTTTCGGCCAGCACAGGTGATGGAACCCGGAAACTGTCATCCTCTTACGATGGAGCTTGAGCGGAGCGAAAGCGGTCCTGAGGGAGCCCTTCCCATGCTCCAGCAGCCTGGCTTCGCATTCACAGCATCCGCTCAGGGCAGGCTGCGCGACCGAAGGAACTATCTTGCCGACACGAGATCCTTCGCCAGGATGACAGTTTCGAGGGGGGTGACCTGTCTTGACCGAAACCTTACAGCCGGATTTTGATGGGCTGGAGGCTTCCTGAGCGTGTTCAACCCGCCCAGCGCAAGTTATGGGTTTGCCTGCGCATTCCCTGCACTCGAAGAGCTGGTGCGGTAGGCAGTTGCTAGAATTAAACCAGCAGAATTTTGAAAGAGCAATCTGTGGCTACCAGACCTGCCCCATCACACGACGAGACCAAAGACGCTTGTGGGCTCCACTGTGGCGATCGCATGACCCAGAAGGAGTTTCACCGCTTGTATGAACAGATGCCCGAAGACTACCGGGCCGAACTGATTGGTGGCATTGTCTACGAGCCATCTCCACTAGGGTGGGATCACGGCCGGAGTCAACCCTATTTAAATGCGGCCTTGCTTGCCTATGCAGGGCGCACGCCAGGGCTGGAGGTGGGTGAAAACGGGACAGCAATTCTCAGTAACGAGGATGAAGTGCAGCCCGACCTTATCTTGCGGATATCCCCGGAGTGTGGCGGGCAATCCGGAAATACCAAGCCTCGCCCGAGGCGTGCCGGGGAGCCAGGTGTGAGATACATCAAAGGAGCGCCGGAGCTGCTGGCGGAAATTGCTCACACTTCCCGGGCAATCGACCTGCACCTCAAGAAGGAACGCTATAGGCTGGCAGGTGTTCTGGAGTACGTGGTCGTATGTCTTTGCCCGCGGCGGATTTATTGGTTTGACCTCAGGAATGGCACGGAATTGAATTGCGGCGGCGACGGCATCTTTCGCTCAGTAATCTTCCCTGGGCTCTGGATCGACGGCGAGGGCATTTTGAAGCCGGATTACGACAAGCTCATGGCGACTGTGGTGGCCGGTATGCAAACGACAGAGTACCAGGACTTCTGTGCAAAATTGGCCAGATTCAAACGATGAACCAATGAGACTGCGGGACCTTAGCGGTTATATCAGCGCCCGCAGCGCCCGATGATCATGCGCAGCTTGGTCGTGAGCGGGTCGCGGATTGGGCGCAGGTCGGCGCCGCTGGCCCAGATTGCCGCCAGGCGGTTGCCGTCCGTGACCACGACCACTGTCCCGGCTGGTGCCGTCCAGTCGTCCGGCGGAAACTCGCTGTAGCGCCTGACTGCCTCCTCATTTAGATGGCGGTCAATGCGCATCTCCACTCGAATCCGGTCCTGGTCGCGAATTTGCTCATCAGTGGGTTCTTGCGAATTCAATGAAGGGAAAAGGAACGGGTTTGCAGGCATGAGCGCCGCGACCTCCGACCGGACTTGCTCGCTTTCTTGTGGATCGCAGGGGAAGTGACCGAACTCTTGGCAAAATTGCCTGAGCTGCTCGGCAGCTAGCTCCGTTGCTGCAATCACGCGGTTGACGGCTGCTTTCTGCAACTGCAGCATCACCTGGTTCTGGCGGATGAGCAACTCCCTGTTTACTTCACCGGCCAGGCTGGGAGAGGCAAGAATAAGTACGGCAACGGATGTGATCGCCAATCTCAATCGCTGCTGCTCGTGTCGGTGCTCGTGTCGGTTGATTCGTCCGATGTCTGTGAGCCGACCCAGCGGCCTACGACCAGCACCGGCTGACCCGTGATGTCGTCTCGAATAGGACGCCCATCGGCCCCAGCTCCCCAGACCACGAACATGTTCCGGTCGTTGCTCACCGCCGTGATTGTTCCGGGCGGCGCTTCCCAGCCGTCGGGCGGATGCGCCGTCCACTCTTTGAGCATGTAGTTGCTCAAGCCGTAATCGATTTGCAGCTGGATTCTCTGGTCGTCGGCAGGAGAGAGCTGTGCGCCTGCCGTGCCGACGTTCGGAATCGTTTCGACAGAGGCTCCTGCCTCCTCGTCACCGCCAATGAACGGGTTGTGCGGCGCCACCTCGACCAGCTGGCTTTTGGCGTAGCGGACATCATCGAGGTCGCGAGGAAACTTGTAGTTCATCGTGCAATAGTTTTCCAGCCATCGAGCAACGCTGCGAATCTGCCCGTGGAGCTGGCGATCCGCGATGGCGTGCGAATGATAGGCGGTCTGCCCCGGTGGCGGATCGCCGAAATCCGCATGTGCAGTGCTTGCCAACCCCATGGTCATGGCCAGCGCCAGCAAGACGGCCCAGGATGAGAGGATCCATTTACGCTTCGGACGCCGCGTGGCCGACCGATCGTAGGTGAGACAGCATCCTCCATGGCGGGGCGATGAAAGCGCGACAAGATTTGCGCCGCCAAACTGGCCACGGTACCACCCGGTGGTTTCAACGCACATGCTGCCCACGATTGCATCCTCCGCCTGATGTTCTGGAATGACGGTAATGGCCGTTGAGGCCGCCATGAGAGATCTGCCATACATGTTAGCGCAGATTGAGCTTCTGCTTGTAGTAGGGGTTGCCGCTTACGTACCGGCGGAACGCCCCTCGCCCGTCCGTCGACCAGAGCGTCACTCTCTGCGGGTAATCCAGGAAAAAGGCATGCACGTCCGGGTAAGCTCGTGGCAAGAGATCGGTAAACGAGCTTGCCACCCACGCGGCTTCGCGGGCGGGCATTTTTTCCGGGGCGGGCGCCATGCCTCTTAGAAGGACAGGAGCACTGTTCCACCTGGAACTGCGGCATTCGAGCGCAAACTGCTCGATCGTGCCGGGTAGCTCAGGGGACTGCGGGCTTCCCGGTTGGGGCAACCCGACCGCCTGCGTTCCGATCCAGTCGACCACCCCTTCACCTGGCCAGTAGTGCTCCAGCTTGTTCCAGTCCTGGCAACCGGCCTGGTAGCAGCCCGGCAGCGCAAGCGCCTTCTTGTTGCCGTGAAAGGATCCGGTCGCGCAGAACAGTGAGATATTGGCTGCTTCGGAGTCTTGAACAAGTTTGCGGAGTCTTATCCAGCAATCCTTCACGCGCTCGGGGCCGTCGGGTATGGCGGGGTCACCATAATGCCGCCTCAGCTCCGGGCCCGTATCCTTAGTCAGGACGCCCTTTTCCAGGCGCTTCTTGATCTCAGCGTTGCGCTTGTCGGGCGGAAGCTTGGCCAGCTTAGCGTCAACCAGATCATAGTAGGGTGTGCGCCCGTCAGCACCAAATGCGGTGGCGGCCGGCTCTCTGTCGAAGTCGTTCAGGAATCCTATAAGCACGGCGCCTTTGGCTTCCGCTATCAACTTGAGATTGCCTTTGAAATAATCGTCGAGCTTTCCTTCCAGGACGTCCTGAACGGAAAGCGCCTTGCCCTCCGGTATCCCGGCGGACGAGCCGGAGTAGCACTCCTTAACGTCCTCATCAACCAGGCGAAACATGATTACTGGAACACGCCCTTCGAGCATGCGAGTCTTCATCCAGAGCGAAAGCGGCGGGCTGAAGGGCAGCCCACGCGCCGGATGATTCGGCTGGTCGATGTTGATCAGGTTTCCATCAGGCCCCTGAACAATCATGTCTGCACTGTCCACCGCCACGACGCCTCCGGTGGACTCCTCCAGAACCGTCACTGAAAGACGGTCGGGTGACAGGAACATTTCCTCATGCGGAAGTACGCCGAAATAACATCCCTTGGCTGGGGCGACCAGTCGCTTTCCCTGCAGGCTGCGCAACAACTCAGAGCGGCCGTAAGGAATCTCGGGGGCACGCTCGAACAAATCCTCTATGCGGGCGAGCTGGCTTTCTATCTGGCCTTTGTCCCAGAGCGCCAGCGCAGTATGACGAACAAGCCGATCATGCTGCTTGAGCACCGACTCCAGATCTCTGATAAAGACCTGATCATCCAGTTTTTCGCAAAGTTTCCTATAGCGTTCCCTTAACGTAGCCAGCTCTTCGGGCGACAAGTGCCTGGTCGGACCGGCCAGCGCCTGGAGAAGGTCTACGGCTTCGTGAAGCCTCTCTCCGGAAAGACTGTCCGCGTTCATGACGACGTCGCTGAGAGCCTCCTGCATGCGCA
>DATNRD010000227.1:0-12277 GCA_036703665.1 Candidatus Obscuribacterales bacterium | reverse complement strand
TCCCTCGAAATAGCAAGACTCAGCGCCAGGTTTTTGTGGTAACTCGAGGATGCGGTATCCGCGAGCGCCAAACCACTCGCGGAAATAGGGCACCTCTGCCTGGCGGGAGGCGTGGCGCATCTTGCTCAGGACGACATACGGCTGCTTCTCTTCGTCTTCTCCAACTAGAACCTGATTGGCGGTAAAGACCATGTCTTCCCGGCTCTCGACCGACGGCATAACTTGTACGGCATAACCAAGGCGCTCGAAAGTCTGCTTCAGTTCCGACCATTGCTCCTGAGCCCTCCGCCGGTCGACATCACCGATGTGGCCCTCCATGAAGGGGTTTTTGACATCCTTGACTTCAAAATTTGCCGGGTCGCACATAAGGAGGGCGTCGGTATCCCGGCGAAGTGGAAGGGATTGCAAAGGATGGTGTCCGGCATCCTCGAGGGTCCGAATGATGCGGGAGACTCGATCGGCATTAGGAGTACTTGGCGTCGCCTGTTGCATCCAACTACTCATCACGCTAAAGACGTGGCCTTAAGATATCCACAGTGCGCTTTTATTCTATAATCTTCCAGTGCCTGTGCGGGGCGCCTTGCAGGCTTCCGTCACTTTTCTTTGGAGAGAGCATTTATGCGACACCCCCTAGTAGCGGTCATGGCCGCCCTCCTTGTCTTCATGCCTGCCGCCGCTCAAGCACAGTATCAGCAGCCCCAATACGGGCAGGCGCAAACGGCGCCGCAGCAATACCCACAAGCACAGTTCGGTCAGCCGCAGGTGGACCCGTCCCAGCCGGGTAACACAACACTGCCCCCTGGACAGTATCTCCTTACAAACCTGTCCACAGGCCAGTCGGTGTATGTCATCGTCACTCCCACCGGGCAGATGTTCACACAGAATCCGCCCGCCATGCAGGGCACTGGGCAACAGACAATGCAGCCGCAGCAACCACAACAGCAGCCCGGGCTAGGCGCGGCCCTGGGCGGCTTTCTCAAGCAGGGCATGAGCAACTACCTGCAAAACAGGCTAGGCGGTGGTGCCGGCGCCGGGGCGGGCGGACAGGGAGGGTCTCTGTTTTCTCTGCCGGGACTGGGCGGCCCTGCGTCGACTCCGGGCGGCAACTGACGGCGCGCCGCAGAACAGGGCAGCGGGCAGTCGTCCGATCATCCGATGAATATTCCTTTCCCCCTGTTTGTGTTGCTTCTGGCACTGTCGTTCCTGTGTGGAGGAGAGACCTGCATGGCCGCAGAGTTGACTAAAGCTGCCGACCTCGTGCTGACGGGAGGGGCCGTTTACACCATGGACGCACCGCGCAGCTGGGCGGAGGCGGTTGCTATAGAGGGGGGCAGGATTGTTTACGTCGGGCCGAACTCCGGTGCCCAGAAGTACATAGGCAAAGACACAAAACTCATGGAGCTGAACGGGAAGATGGTTCTGCCCGGCTTCCAGGATTCTCACGTGCACCCGGCCTGGGGAGGCGTCGAGCAGGCGCGCTGCGTGCTCAACGATCTGTATTCGCCCGAGGAGATCTATCGTGCGATCGCCGATTATGCTGCCAAGCACCCCGACAGCAAGTGGATCGTGGGCGGCGGCTGGCCGCTCACGGCCTTTCCCGAGGCAAATCCGAAGAAAGAGGAACTGGACCGAATCGTCCCCGACAGGCCCGTCTACCTGGAGTCGGCTGACTGCCACTCTGCCTGGGTGAACTCTCGCGCGCTGGCGTTGGCGGGTGTGACAAAGGATACAGCAGATCCCCACCACGGGCGGATCGAGCGTGATCCGTCCACGGGTGAGCCTTCGGGAACCCTCAGGGAGCTGGCCATGGATCTGGTCGAGAAGCTCGTACCGCAGCCGTCCGCCGACGAGCTGATCGCCGGGGTCAAGCGCGCACAGCAGATGGCGAACCGCTTCGGTATCACGACAGTTCAAGATGCCATGGTCGATGCTGAAATCCTGGCCGCTTACAAGGAGCTGGATCGGCGGGGCGAGCTGACACTGCGGGTAGTGGCATCACTGTATGTCGATCCCTTAAAGGATGATTCTCAAGTGACTGACCTCGTAAAGTTGAGAGACGGAGCTACATCCGCGCACGTGCGCGCGCGCACGGTCAAGATTTTCGCCGATGGAGTGCTGGAGACGTGCACGGCCGCGCTTTTGGAACCATACGCGGGTCGAGGCGACTTCTGGGGCGAGCTCAATTTTGAACCCGAGCGCCTGACGCGGCTGGTCACCACCCTGGATCGCGAGCAGTTTCAGGTGCATATCCATGCCCTCGGCGACAGGGCGACCCGAACGGCCCTCGATGCGCACGAAGCTGCGCAACGCGCCAACGGCAGGCGCGATGCGCGCCACCACATAGCTCACCTTCAGCTCGTGCACCCTGACGACCTGCCGCGCTTCCGGCAGCTCGGCATCATCGCTAACTTCCAGCCCTACTGGTGCCAGCGTGACGACTATGTTGCCCGCCTGACCGAGCCGAAATTGGGGCCCGAGCGCTCGAAGCGGCTCTATCCGATAAGATCCATGGTCAAAACAGGCGCGCTGATTGCAGCCGGCAGCGACTGGCCCGTATCCTCGATGAACCCGCTCGATGCCATTCAGGTCGCCGTCACCCGGCGCGATCTCGAATCCGAGAGCGGTGAGCCCTGGCTTCCTGACGAGGTTGTCGATCTTCCCACCATCCTGGCCGCATACACCATAAACGGTGCCTACGTGAACTGGCAGGAAAACGACACCGGTTCGATCGAGACCGGCAAAGCTGCGGACCTGATCGTCATCGATCGCAACCTTTTCGCCATCCCTGCCCACGAGATTCACAAGTGTCGCGTGCTTCTCACGCTGCTGGCAGGCAAGGAAGTGTTTCGGGATCCTGCTTTTTGAGCGGCAGGGGCGATTCCATGCAAGTCTTCGGCCAGCCCAGGTGTTCCGAGCGCGGAACTGTCGTCCTGAGCCGCCCGAGCAAAGCGAGAGCGGTAAAGGATCTCGTGTTCGAGTACAGAGATCCTTCGCCGCTTCACGTAAGAGGATGACACTTTGCCGCTTCACGGCTCAGGATGACACTTTGCCGCTTCGCAGATCACGATGACACTTTGCCGCTTCGCAGATCATGATGACACTTTGCCGCTTCACGGCTCAGGATGACACTTTCCGGGTTCCATCACCTGTGCTGGCCGAAACCTTTCTGGCAGGCAAGTTGACTTGGATCAGCACCGGAGCGCCGGCAGAGAACCGTCGGATCAGGAACCCTTCAACAAGGTGTTGGAAGGCAGCGAGGGGTCCACAAGCTTCATGGCGGTCTCCATTCCGGCCACCGGCAGTCCGTCTGGCTTCAGCAAGCCGATTTGCACGAGCAGCGACGCTTGATCCCAGTAGATGTGCTCGTTCTCGATCTTGTCTCCACGAAATGTCACCACCGCCACCGTCGGAACCTCGACATACTTGCCGGTCGGAGCAACGTCGGGGAGCAGGAAGTCGATCTCGCGATCGTGTGTGCAGCAAAACAGAAGCTCGTCGACTACCCGATTTGCCCCGACGGTCCGAGACAGCAGTTTGATTCTGGTATCAGGCGGCAGCTTGGGCAGGAAATGCTCGGCGTAAAACTTTCTCAGGGCTTCCCTCCCCACGCCACCTGTCATTGTCGGAACGTGATTGACATAGGGCTCGGCGACCATCGTGCCCATGGTTGCCTCCACGTCGCGCTCGTCGAACTCGTATCGGCAGTGGTCGTCCCAGAGACCGCTGAGGTCCAAACGCGGGCCTATTGCGTGATGCATGAGGTCCAATGTGCGACCGTAAGCAATCATCGCGGATTGCCAATCGTACGATGCCCTCTCATCGCAGTTGAAGCCATGGCCCGCCTCCGGATACACATACACTTCGGCGTCCCATTTGAGCGACAACGCATCCCTGATCCGTTCAGCTGACTCGAGCGGTATGTCCTCATCTAGCGCACCGAAATGCATGAGGATGGGGCACTTGATGCTCTCCGCTTCCTCCAGAAAATTCACGATGCCGCCGCCGTAGTAGCAAATCGCCACATCGACGTCGCAGGCGGCAGCAGCCCTGAAGGCCATGGTTCCGCCCAGGCAATACCCGAGGACACCTACGCGTCCACTGCATGCCAGCAGAGAACGCAGCCCGGCGATTGTGTCCGCTATATCGGAAAGTCCCAACCGCTGATCGAACTTTTCGTAATACGGCAGGGCCGCTTCGATGTCAGCCTGACTGTACCCGAATTCAAGCCCGGGCTTCATGCGCCAGAACAGATCAGGCGCAAGCACCACGTACCCTTCGGATGCGTACCGATCCGCAACCGCTCGGATGTGACGGTTGACGCCGAAAATTTCCTGCAAAATCACCAGACCCGGACCCTTCCCCTGGGGTGGGAGCGCCAGATATGCCTGGAACTCACCGCCGTCGGACGACCGGATGGTCAAATATTGCCCGCCCATAGTGCTTTTCTCCTGCGTGCCTGACATAACACGGCGATCTGGAAGCCACAACTTTTGCCGCCGCCCCCAACGCCGGCGGACCGAAGTCCGGCGGAACGGTCGCCTATGCCGAGCGACGACCTTCCTGTGTTTGGGCGCCGGAATGCCCCTTCAAGCCATGAATTGTGTGCGCTGCCCCACCGCCTGTCCAGCCTTGGCAAGCCATCATGGCTCCCAGAGCAACGGCGAGCCAGCCCTGGTACAAGGGTTATAATTAGGCCCTCTTTCCAGGAGGTCCCCCAGTGAAGCTTCCCGGCCTTACGACCCAAATCTTCATCGGGCTGGCCCTGGGCGTCCTGGTTGGATGGCAGGCCCCCCAGCTTGGCGTTGCTCTTGCGCCAGGGGGAGAGATTTTCCTGCGCCTCATAAAGACAATCATCGCTCCGCTGGTCTTCTCGACACTGGTTGTCGGCATTGCCGGAGCAGGCAGCCTGCATGCCGTCGGCCGGCTCGGCCTCAAGTCTCTTATCTACTTCGAGGTCGTCACCACATGCGCCCTTGTGGTCGGGCTGGCCGCCGTCAATTTGCTTCAGCCGGGCGCAGGCGTTCATCTCGATCCAGCAACTGCCGGGGCAGCCGGCGATCTGGCGGCAAAGCAAGTCAACGCCGGGGACGTCATCACCCACGTCTTTCCTTCCAGCGTCATCGATGCCATGGCGCGTGGCGACGTCCTTCAGATCGTAGTGTTCTCCATCCTTTTCGCCGCAGCGGTCAGCGCCGCTAAGGCAAAGCCGATCATCGACCTGTGCCAGTCGCTTGCCGAAGTCATGTTCAAGTACACCGGCTACGTGATGAAGCTGGCACCGTTCGGTGTGGCGGCAGCCATGGCCGCGACGGTCGGCCATCACGGACTGTCCGTGCTCTGGTCGCTGGGCAAACTAATCGGCACGCTCTATCTGGCGCTGTTCGTGTTCGTGGTGTTCGTGCTCGGGACAGTTGCGCTCATTGCCAGGGTTCCCGTCGGGCAGTTCCTGGCGGCGGTGCGTGAACCGGTGCTGCTTGCCTTCTCCACCACAAGCAGCGAAGCAGCGCTGCCGCGTGCGATGCAAGCGATGGAACGGATTGGCGTCCCGCGGCACATCGTGAGCTTCGTGTTGCCGGTCGGCTACTCATTCAACCTCGACGGGACCACGCTGTATTTGTCCCTGGCCGCCATTTTCGTGGCGCAGGCAGCCGGGATTCACCTCGATGTTCAGACACAGCTGCTGATGATGCTTACGCTCATGCTGACAAGCAAAGGCGTGGCGGCCGTCCCTCGCGCCTCGCTCGTCATTCTGGCCGGGACGCTCGCCACTTTCAACCTGCCGCTGGCGGGCATTGCGCTTATTCTCGGCGTAGATGCCGTTATGGACATGGCCAGGACGGCTGTGAACGTGCTGGGAAACTGTCTTGCATCCGTCGTTCTGGCGCGCTGGGAGGGGGCGTTCCCGCACCGGCCGGCTCCCGTCGCGCATGAGATCGCCAGGGAGCGGGAGCATGCCCCACCTGCAGGCGGCGGACTCAGAGAGCCAGTCACGGCTGGCGGTACGACGCTCGTCGACTGATCCTGGCGCGCGGGTGTCCCTTCCGCACCAGGGGCGCGGGCGTCCCGCCCGCTCCGATGCCGGCGCCCCCGGCTACAGCCTTTCTACCTGGAACGCGTATTTATGTAAATCGGCGCCGATGCCGACGCGGCCCCGTTAGTGCCACCGTTGGCAGTGGCGCCTCCGTTGAGCAGTTTGCGGATTGCCGGAAGCGCCGCCGTGGCGACCTTTTCGCCTTCGGAGATCGCCTTGAGGAGATCCTCGCGGCGCTTCGACAGCAACTGTATGCCACCTACATCAGGTTCCAGAACCAGATCCGCTGCCTGCCGGTGGCGGTCGTCGAGTTCGGATACCACTATGCTGGCGATTCGGTTGGCATAGAAACGCAAAGACTTGAGCTGCTCTGGCTCTATAGGCTTGACGTGGTCGTCCGCATCCAGGGCGATGACGATATCCGCGCCGGTGGCTCTGGCCGGGTAAGTTGGCATATTGGCTCTTATGCCGCCGTCGACGAAAAGGCTGCCGTTCATGGCTACGGGTTGATGAAGCGTGGGCAGAGCGCAACTGGCCTGAATCGCCGTACCCAGGTCCCCCTGAGAAATTCTGTAGGCCTTGCCGTCCAGGAGGTTGGTCGCAATGGCTGCAAAGGGAATCTTGAGGTTCTCGATGTTGCGCCGTCCTTCGGGCACCAGATTATCGATAAAGCGCGCAAACTTCCTGCCGTTGTAGACTCCCGGATATCCTGCGCGCCAACTCCGCGGTTGCAGGAGTAACACAGAACGCACGAGAAGCCGCGCGAAGTATGGTCGCGGCATGAACGCCTTCCTTGCAGAGCCGTCCATTACTACCTGCTCGATCTTGTCCAATGGAACACCGGCACAATACAAACCGCCCACAAACGCTCCCATGCTGCTGCCGACAATGAAATCTATAGGGATTTGTTCTCTTTCGAAAACCCTGAGGACGCCTATGGCAGAGGCACCTCTCACACCGCCGCCGCCCAGCGCAAGGGCCAACTTGGGCCTGCCCTGGCCCTCCGGCGCAGCCAGTGATGGACCAGACGGACCGATCAGCAGGCCGATTACTACAATGAGGCACACCAACAGCCGATTCTTCATGGCTTTCCTATCTGTGTGCGCACACAGAGAACAGTTTTCCAGGGGCATTGTTCCCCTGAAAACTCCGACGCAACCAGCCGGCGGTGGTTCCCGCCCCTGGCCGAATTCATTTACCTTGCATGGACGACCGGCGGTCGCGCTGGTATGGTTTATTCGTGCGCGGCGGCAATGAAAATCCAAAAGCAAGAAGCTCACGATGGACGAGTTGAAAGTAGCACTGCTGAGTTGCGGGCTCGGGCATGTCAACCGCGGATTTGAAATCTCCACCGCGAGGTGGTATCGGGCATTACGAGATCAGCCCGGGTTGGCGGTGCGCCTCTTTTCCGGAGGCGAGCACGCCGAGGCTACCCGGATTGCCACCATAAACCGCGATGCCTGGCTTTCCGGTCCGGTGTCGTGGCTGCCAGCCCTCGACGATCGGCGCCGCTGGCAGACTGCTTATGTCATGGAACAAATCACCTTCGGAATCGGCCTGTTGCCGCATCGCACCGGCTGGGTTCCTGATGTGGTGTGGACCAAGGAAGTGCCGCTGGCGCACTTCCTGCACTACGCTCGTGCCGTGTTCAATCTCAAATACAAGATCATCTTCGCCAATGGTGCACCGTTCAACCCGCCGACATACAAGCAATTCGATTTCATCCAGCAGCTGCAGCGGGACTCGTACGATCAGGCGGTGGAATTTGGCATTCCTGCCGACCGCATGCGCATCATCCCCAACTGCGTCCCTGTCCTGGAACCAAGCGCCGGCCGCGCGGAGCTCCGCCAAACCTTCGGTTATTCCGAGGACGACTGGATTGTGGTCTCAATCGCAGCCTGGAACCGTTACCACAAACGCCTCGATTACCTCATAGAAGAGGTCGCATCCATTCCGGATCCCTCGATAAAGCTCCTGCTGTGCGGGCATCCGGAAACAGAAACGGCAGGGCTGAAAGCCCTGGCACAAGAAAAGCTGGGTGCCAGAGTGTCCTGGCGCACGCTTTCGGAGCAGCAGATCCGCGATGCCTTGCATCTGTCGGACGTCTTCGTGCTTACCAGCCTGGGAGAAGGACTCGGCTCGGTCCTCATCGAAGCGGCCATGGCGGGATTGCCGGTCATAAGCCACCCCCACGGGGGCAGCAAATTCATTCTGGAAGACCCGGCCTGGATGCTCGACCTGTCTAAGCCAGGAGCGCTCGCGGCAAAGCTCACGGAATTCCGCGCGCAGCCCCCCCACCCCGAAAAGCTAAAGGAGCTGCAATCGCGAGCCCTCAGCCGTTTCAGCGACAAGGCCCTGGCCCCTCAGTTCAAGCAGATGGTCGAGGAGCTGGCGGCCGCAAGACGTCCGGGCCGGCGCGTGCTCGGGCACCCTACCGCCAGGGCATGACCTGCGACGAGAAGGCCTCCCGGGAGCCGTTTGTGGCGTAGGCGAGCGCCGCGGCACTCAGCTCTTGCCTGGAGCAACCGGCCCGGGACAGTATCGGCCGCACGTTGGGAGCCTGAAGGATACACACTGATTGCTCTTTCCCTCATTTTGGAACGAGGACACCGGCAAATACAATGTTGGTAAACCTATATCTCCGTATACTGCCTCCTGTGGAGGTGGGGCAAGCAGCTGGACACTTTTGGGGCTTACGGGTGACACATGTACTATCGGCTCGTCAAAGGCGCAACCACACTTGCTTATCTTTCACTCATTTTGCTTACATGGCTTTTCATCGACGGCGGCCTCGACTGGCGCCTGTCGCTGGGATGCACTGTCATAAGCGGGCTGTGGCTGATCCTCACCAGATTTCAGATGGGTCACTTGCTCAAAACCTACTTTGATGTGTTGTCGCGCCTCGAGCTTGTTATACCCCTGACGATTGGTGCTTCCCTTTCGGGGCTGGCAGCCGTGCTGCCCCACCACCCGGCACTGCGGGTAGTGGCTGGCATCGAGCTGATCACGTGGGGATATATATATCTGTCCTACAGAAGCAACCGCCAGCGTTACATCGTGCAGGGGCACGGACCGGTGCCGGCTGGAACCTGGATTAGCCCGCCGGCCAATGCACTCGAACCAGGCGACCTGCTACTGACAAGCGGTCGCGTTGCTGCGCGACTGCATGAGAGCGTGGGCCATGCTGAGATGGTCTTGCTCGCCCCCGACGGTGGCAAGATGGCCTTCAGCTCGTACATGGCGCGTGGACTGGTCTTGAATCCGCTCGAGGACGTGACGACGGCCACGGAGCAGACCGGACACTACATTGTTCTGCGGCCACGCATTGCCTGGTCGCAGGATCAGATCAAGCGCGCCTGGGAAATCGCACAGGACATGCTGGCCGCCAACGAGGGCTGGAAGGAACGAGTGAACGGGCGCCGCGGGAAGTTCATCGACTCGCTGCCCGTACCGCATATATGGAAGGAGCGGCTGACCAGGACCTGTCAAGCCGCAGGCTATGACTGGCTGGGCCTCTTCATGGGGCGGCTGACCAGAGACCACTGGACTTGCGTGGGAGCCTGCCTGGAACTCTACAGGCGCCTGGGCATCAAGACCAATCCCTACGGCACCGGGCTGCTCGGATTTGGAACAACGCTCTTCGACCCGATTATGCCCGTCCGCTTTCTATCGGACCCCGCTTTCAAACTGCTCAAGGTCGACGACCGCACCCCCGCCTGCAAAACCTGACAACCACCCGTGACCTCCTCACACCCCCCGGCGCCGGTAGCGCATCGTCCGGAATTCCTGCAGGGGCCCTGCCTGCTGGTCGTGCCCAGGCAGCAAAGCTAGCGCGGACTCGACCAGGTGGTGGTGCGGTGACAGATGGCAGACCGGATCCGTGGCGTCAGCCGAGCCGGCCAGAGCGAATGCCTGGCACCGGCAACCCCCGAAATCAATGGCGCGGCGGTCACAGCTTCGACATGGCTCAGGCATCCAGTCGAAGCCTCTGAACTTGTTGAATGCTGGTGATTCTTCCCAGATGGAGCGCAAGCTCTTGTCCCTGACTGATTCGAAGTCCATACCCGCAATTGTGCTTGCCACCGGGCATGGAAGCACCGTGCCATCGGGAGCGATCGTAAGTTGGACCCGACCCCAGCCCCCCATGCACGGCTTCGGGAATTGCTCGTAGTAGTCCGAGACAACCCATATCAGCTCAATCTTGCCGCACAGCTCGTTCTTCTTGCGGATATAAATCTCCTCGGCGCTGGCGAGTTGATCACGCGCAGGCAGCAGATAGTCCCGATTAAGCAAGGCCCAGTTGTAGAACTGGACATTGGCCAGCTCGATGCGTTCGGCTCCCCAGGCAACGCAGGTGTCGATTATGTTTTCGATTTGATCCAGGTTGTGCCGGTGCAACACCACGTTCATGGCAAGTGGCAGACCTGCCGCCCGCACCGCATCGGCTGCTTGCTGCTTCCTGGCAAAGGACGCTCGACCGGCAATCACATCCGATAAACCCGCATCGGCAGCCTGCAGGCTCAACTGTACGCTGTTCAAACCGCTGCGCGCGAGCGAATCAGCTCTTTCGGCATCAAGGCCGAGTCCGCTGGTAATCAGGTTCGTGTATAACCCAGCTTCGGCGGCGCGCCGGATCAGATCTTCAAGGTCTTCCCTCAAGAGCGGCTCCCCACCCGAAAGATGCAGCTGCAAAATCCCGAGATCTTCCGCCTCTTGAATTACCCGCAACCAGTCTTCCCTGGGAAGCTCCTTGCTGCCGGTTTGCAACGCCAGCGGGTTTGAGCAATAGACACAAGCCAGTGGGCAACGATGCGTCAGCTCCGCCAGCAAGGCGTATGGAGCTACAACTTGCGCGCCAGGCACCATGCTATGCCTCCAGCCAACCTCTGGCAATCATGTCCTGGAGAAATTCCACAACGTCGCCTCTCAGCTCATCCTGCTGGAACCGTGCTTCCAGCTCCCGGACGATGCTCTCGAGCGTGTGCACGCCGTCGCACAGCTCGAGAATCGCAGCACCGGTTGCATTGAGCTTGATCACGCGTTCCGGCACGAGCAGGACTGCTGATTGCCGTACCTTGTCGTACCTGAGTCTGGCTTTGCGGGCCAGACGTGGATTTGAGTTATCGGTAAGGGGAGCCGAGGCCATTCAGCACACCTCATTGTCGAGCGGGCGTCCCGCACGCGTCGGGCGAAGGCTGCACGGTCTTAAGCGGAACCAGCACAATCGATAGCATCGAGCATGGACCACAGCACATCGCATTTGAAACGCAGCGCTGCGACCGCTCTCTCCTGCTCTTCCCTGTCCCTGCAGCTGCGCAACACGAACTCCAGCGCGAACTCGGCATCGGCAGGAGCCTGTGCCATCCGGTGCCGGAAGTACTCCAGACCGGCCGGGTCGACCCACCGGTAGTGCTTCTCGAACACGGCAATGCGCGCCGCAATCAAATCCCCGGCAAACAGTTCCGTTAGCGACGCGGCTATCGCCTCGTGCACCGGCTGAAGGCGACAGAAGTTGACGTAGGCATCTACGGCGAATCGCACGCCCGGCAGAACCCGTGATTCGGCCTGCATCTCGCCCCTGCTCATCCCGGCTGCCTCTCCGAGTTTGATCCAGGACTCGATGCCGCCTGCAACATCGGCGGTGCCATCGTGGTATGCGACGCGACCGATCCACCGGCGCCGATCTTCAGGAAAGTCCAGCCTGGACAAAATGATCGCGTCCTTGATTGGAATACTTTTCTGATAGTAGAAACGATTCACAATCCACCGCCTGAGCTCCTTCTCGCTCAGCTCACCACGGTGCATGCGCTGATGAAAAGGATGCTTGTCGTGGTACCTCTCTCTCCCGATCTCGCGCAGACGGTCAACAAACTCAGTCCGCGTCCACGCACCCCCTTTGACAGATGTCGCCATGTCCCTGCTACCTCGGAAATCGCCTTCAACATTGTATTGCATGCCCAGAGGGCAGTTCCTTCATCAGATCTCAAGATGGAGTCCGTCCTGCGGCACAGTTATGCTCATTTGCCGTAGCGCGCGATATTGCCGCGACTGGTCATCCAGAATCGGATTGGTGTTGTTTATGTGAACCAGAAACTTTCTAGCTCGCGAATGGGCGGACAGACGATCGGCAATGCCGCCACCGCCCCCGACCGGCAGGTGTCCAGTCTGTCCGGATTTCAACCTGCCCACGCCGGCGGTTATAAGTTCCTCTTCAGTCCAGAACGTCCCGTCGACAAAGATGCAATC
>DATNRD010000226.1:0-4979 GCA_036703665.1 Candidatus Obscuribacterales bacterium | reverse complement strand
ATGCCCTCCTGCCCATCGGTTATCAACATCCTGCGTGCGATGCTGCGGATTCCCCTGCGGTATGCACTTCGGAGCCCGGTGGCGAACTGATCGTCGACACAGGTGACTGCGAACTCGATGAGTGCAATGCGCTACCGTTGTAAACACAGACAGTGCTCGAAGGGCACGCGTAGAGCACCACTTTACGGCACTACCGCTCCCTGTGCGGGAAAAAGTCCTGGACTGTCCGTGCTATCCGCCTAGCTTGCTGAGCCTTCTCAGCAGCATGCCCAGAGGCAGGACGTCGACGCGCTCATGCACGGCGTATGATTCGCTGCCAGGATAGACCAGCCAGGCGCGCTCTAGTTGCAAGTCAGACAGGGCAATGCGGAGCGATTTGGTCATCTCTGGGGCATCGGCTGCCTTGAACTCAACACCGTAACGCCGCCCGCGGCGGAAAAACAGCAGGTCCAGCTCCGCGCCCGCGTGCGTGCCCCAGTAGAACACCTGTGTGCCACCTATAACGCTGAGTACCTGCTCCAGCGCAAAGCCTTCCCAGGAGGCACCGTACTTGGGATGGCATTCAAGATCGTCGCTCCTCTCTATGGACATGAGGGCATGCAGGAGTCCGCTATCCCTCACGTATACCTTCGGCGATTTGTACTGTCGTTTGCCGATGTTCTCGAACCACGGCTGCAGCTGCCGAAGAATGAACGTTCCCGTGAGCAGGTCCAGATAGCCCCGCACCGTATGCTCAGACGTACCCAGAGACCGTGCCAACTCTGCACCGTTCCAGATCTGCCCATGATAGTGAGCAACCATCATCCAGAATCGGCGAAGCGTTTCGGCAGGAATGCGAATCCCCAGTTGTGGAATGTCACGCTCCAGAAAAGTACGCACGAAGTCGAGGCGCCAACGCAAGCTGACCGCCTCAGTGCGCGCCAGGAAGGAGCGTGGAAAACCACCCCGCAACCAGAGTTTCCGCCACTGCTGGCTGCCCACTTCTCCGAGATGAAACCCGCTCAGGTCCACAAATCCTACACGCCCTGCCAACGACTCCGATACGCCACGCACTAGCTCAGGAGACGCGCTGCCGAGGATCAAGAATCGGGCACCTGATCCAGGTCGATCAACGAGCGGGCGCAGGACAGCGAAGAGTTCGGGTTGCCGTTGGATCTCGTCAATTACGACCAGCCCCTTCAGCGGAGCGAGTGTCAACTCTGCGCGAGAGAGGCGGGCACGACCAGCGGCCGTCTCCAGGTCGAAATAGTGACTGGGATGAGAGCTGGCAGCAAATTGTCTTGCAAGGGTGGTCTTGCCGCATTGCCGGGGACCAAGCAAAGCGCAGACCGGGTTCTCAGCCAGCGCGTCCTCGACTGCCTGCAGGTAGTGAAGGCGCCTGATCACAATTTGGACTCCTCGTATCTCTGAAGGTAGTATACAGAAATACAAGGAGCCTCGCCATGGGTCATCTCGCCAGCTGGACAATGTACAACATTGCCGGGTCGCATTTTGGCTCCTCACCAAGGCAATCTGCCTTCGCGGCAGTGCGGACTCTCCCGGCGCAGGCGCCGTGCCGGCATAAGAGGAGTCAGTAGTCGACACGGGCGACTGCGAAATAGAGCTTTGTGACGCACAATCGCTGTGAATCCCGAGTCTCATTATGCGGTGCGCTCGACGATACCTGGCCGCTGTGCTACCTCCGGACCGCCACCTATCCTTTCGTCAGCGCATTTCGCACGGGCTGACTCTGCTCGAAGCCGCCAGGATGGCGGCGCTCCCAGCCAACGCCGTTCTCCAAAGACAACGGCATTGAGTCTAGCCGCCCTTCTCGGGGCGAGGCTCCGACGGGGTGGGAGCTTGTTCGAGAGGCTCCCGTTCCTTGACCCTGTACAGCACCGGGCCGGACGGTTCGGGCTCGTCGAATCCGAGCGCGAACAGGAGAGCTTGCCCGACCTCTTCCATTTTCTTTTTGCTCAAGACAGCGATGAGTCTGCCCAGCTTCTCCTTGGGCACGGTTTGCAGATGATAGAGGTTTACGGCGCATTCCTCAGGCAACCCGTCGTCGGTGGTGAGCCTCACCTCTGACGGCACGTCTCGAATGTTCGTCGAAAGAGGTGCCACGGTTACATCGTTGAGATAGCCGATGCTTCTGTCCCGGGTCAACACCAGGACGGGGCGCCGCTTGTCCGGCCGCTTGAACGTGTACCAGCGAATGTCCCCACGATTCAGTCCGGCCATACTTGCTCGGTCTGCCAAACGTCGAACTCACCGGATGTGACCGGACACCGCCGGTAGCCCTCACGGTCACGCCGCTCTAATTCTTCAATCTTCAACTTTTCGAGAAGAAGCTCGGCAGCCTTCCTAAAAAATGCCGAACGATTGCGCTCACCGCAATGCTTGTCGATTCGCCGGAGCAGCGCCGCATCTACTGTAATCTGTACCGTTCTCATAAGACGAAAGCGCACCCGGCGCCTAATGCAGATAGTTATAGCTATAACATACCACAGACCGGTTCCGTTCCCAACATATTCGGTGAACTGCATGGAAATGTCATCCTCTTACGAGCGCAGCGAGCGAAGGATCTCGCCGGCTTCCGGACGGTCCACGACGAGTGCTTGCGCGCTCGTTAGCTTCGTTCTCAACGTGCGAGATTCTTCGTCGGGGCTACGCCCCTCCTCAGAATGACAACGGAGGCAGATACAGTTCACTGAACCTGTACGGGGTTTCAGTGGCTATGAGCGTGTTCTGGCACCCGCAGCAGTAGTTGGGCACGTCGAGCGCTCCAAATTGGGAAATCTACGTCTCTTACCTATCTTCTTTTCCCCTATGGCCCCTTTGGTGGGCACGTCGAGCGCTCCAAATTGGGAAATCTACCTCTCTTACCAATCTTCCTTTCCCCTATGGCCCCTCTGTTGGGCACGTCGAGCGCTCCAAATTGGGAAATCTACGTCTCTTACCTATCTTCTTTTCCCCTATGGCCCCTCTGGTGGGCACGTCGAGCGCTCCAAATTGGGAAATCTGCCGTCCATGTCCTCCTGGTCCACAGACCAGGATTACTCCTGCGCGACCTGGCGGACACGTTCGGCGGCGGCCTTCAACCTGTAGACACCGTTGTAAATTTCGAGCAGCGGGCGTCCCAGCCTGTTTCGATTCTCCGCCATGTCGCCCTGCAGAGTCCCGGGTGGGGTAACTTCCAGCTCGTTATAGAGCCGCATGTAATTTGCCTGCACGTCTTTGAACAGCAACATCAGGTCCGTCCAGGGCTCGGCCAGCACCGCTTGCTTGCCTGGCGGCAGCTCGGTTTCCGAAAGATCGCGCCATATTGAGTTTATCTCCGTCCCGAGCTGTCGCGCGTAATACACCAGGAACTTTTTCCTGGGCGGCTGCCTGTACGAAAATCGCATGACGTATGACGGGGTAGTAAACACAGTTGTGGGAAACCGGAGAAATTCCTCCAGAACCTGCTCTTTCGTGAGCGCACCGCCCCAGAACATGTCCGGGTTATAGTCCTCAGGCGGATTTCCCCAAAATAAATTGAAACGCTCCAGCTCGCCCATCATGTCGAGAGACGTGCGCTGCAGCTTGGAAGCCGATCGCTTGACGCCATTGATTCCGGTGGTCAGCTTGAGCTTGCGTGCATAACCACGCAGCGATTGTGGCGCCGAGCCGGCCCGGTCGTGCGGTTCCTTACCATGAGCAGGCACAACCGCGGGCGCTTCGAAAGAATCCTGCTCCTCCACCTTAAAAGACTCAGGAATGGGAGCAACCTCTTTCGCGTCGAAACCAGTAGCTTCGCTTACCGCCTGACTGTCCGCAAAAACCGGCTCTGGAAGCGCATGGCTGAACCCCACCACCAGAGCAGAAACACACAACAGTACGGTCAGGCGTCCGTTCATCTCCTATTTCTCAGGCCATTTTCCCCGATCTTAACACCACATCGCGGGCGGGCACGCGAGCTACTGGCGGTCCTGTCCCACTTTTGCCAGGATCTCCTCGATGTTGATTTGCATCGTCTCCTTGGTGACCTTGACGATCTTTTTGGCCGGTTGCCCCTTCTCGCCCTGCTCGACCATGAGCAGGCGCTTGACGATGCAATCCATCAGGTTCTCGATGCGAATATAACCCTTGGCGATGCGCGTCTGATGATTGTCCACCACGGGAAGGGACTTCAACCCGTGCTCCCGCATGGTCATCAGCGCAAGAGCAGCGGTGTCCTTAATCGTGACAGTAATCGGATCCCTGACCATGATGTCCTTCACGGTGAGATTCAGCTCCGAGCCCACGTCAGCCGCCGCCGCCACCTCGATTGCCCGGAAAAGATCCGAGCGAGTCACGATGCCGATCAGACGCTTGCATTCATCGACCACGCAGCAGAACTCGAGTCGCTCCCTGTTTATCCTGTCGATCGCGTCATCAAGGCGACAGTCGACGCTCAGCGGGTCGTCCGGCAGCGGCTCCAGCAGGTGCTTCAGGGGAATCGTGTCGAGCACTTCGCGCATTTCGGTCAGGTTCTTCCAGATATTTGTGCGTCGCTTAACTGCCTGGGCAATGGCGTCCCGCAGCGGTGCTAGAGCGGCAGAGACCTGCGTGAAGACGTTGCGGCCCAGGACGACGACCTCGACATCCGTTCTGGCTCTCACACTTGACTCTCGGCCGCCGGTGTCGACCAGGGCGCGCTCGCCGAAGAAGTCGCCCGGGCCCAATACCGCAACGATTTCAGAGCTGCCGTTATTGTCCGGACTGCTCAAGACTTCTACTTCACCCTGGTCAATGACATAAAAGTCCGTGGCCGGCTCGCCGGCGCGGAAAATGAAATCACCGGCCGGATAGTAGGCACGACAAACTCGACGTGACCGGTCAGCCTTCAGGTGCGCGAGAGTGCGAGGGAACACCAGGTCGCATGCCCACTCAATCCCGACCTTGATCTTCTGCATGAGCGAAGGCAGCTTCATCAAGTAGACACCACGCCAGAGAAACCAGGCAAGGAACCCGGAGAT
>DATNRD010000225.1:0-3850 GCA_036703665.1 Candidatus Obscuribacterales bacterium | reverse complement strand
CCCGCAGATTGCTTCTGGTCTCCTGCAGGAGCGGTCCTTTTCCGCGCTGCTGGTCTGCCTGGACAAGATGCGCCTTGCCATGGTTCCCGTCATAATAGATGCCCGCAGATGCAAGCCCGACCTACCGATAGTCGTTATCCTGAGCGGGTCCGGGCGCGAGAGGATACCGCCCGGGTTGGCTGATCTGGTGCTGGTCAACCCCAGCGACAGAAAATTGAGGGACTCACTGAGCGTCTTCGCCGATCGCCGGGAGCCCATGCCGCTGGCTTGCTGACCCGAGCTTGCAGCACAGTCCCCAGGCATTCCGAGGACTGCCGATCTCCAGAGCTGCCCGCCGGATAAGAGCCCGGCGGGCGCTTTAGTATGATATTGCGCTATGCAGCCCTCCTTCGCGCCACTGGATTTCCTCAATCTGCTGTTTGTGCCGCTTATGGTTTTGACAGCAGTCGACATGGTCAAAAACTGGTCTTCTCTCTGGGACAGGGAGTTTACAGTACGCGACCGCCAGCGCTTGCAGAAGATCGTGCTCTTTCTCCTTGTTCCTCTTGTGGTGCTCTGCCATGAGCTCGGACATGTCGCTGCCATAAAGCTTTTCGGCGGGGACGTGGCCGAATTCCACTATGCCTTCATGTGGGGATACGTGGTTCCCAGCGGCACTTTTACGACGAGCCAGCTGGTCTGGTCGTACCTGGCCGGCAGCCTGGTCCAGGTGATAATCGGGCTGGCGGCACTGGCAGCCGCTCTTGTTGTCGCTTCACCGCCGGTGGTGGCGCTTCTGGTCTACCTCGGGTTGTGGTCGGTGGCCGGCACAGTGGTTATCTACGCGCTGCTTTCCGTAACCGGGCTATATGGAGACTGGATTGCCATTTACACAGCACCGGTGCCCAACCTCACCGTTGCCATTGCCATTGTGCACACGCTTCTGGTCGCGCTCGTTTGCTGGTGCCTGTATGGCACCAGGCCCAGGGTGTGGTTCACTGCCAAGACGCAACCCGACTGGGTTGCCGAGCAGGACTCGCTGAAATCTGCGCTGGCGGCCGAGCCTTCCGCCGCCAACTGGTTGAATCTCGCCTGGTCATTCTACCGGGTCGGCCTGAACAGGCAAGCTGGTGATGCCCTGGAAAGGGCCAGAGCGCTTGATGCCGATCGGCCCGCGGTGCGGATGCTGGAGGGGGCGCTGGCCTACCGCAAGGGAGACATCGCCACCGCATCTGCTTGCTTCCAGGAGCTTACGCAGATGGAGGGAATCACCGACGAGCTGCGCGCGCGCTCCTTTGTCGCCCTGGGCGGCTGCCAGATGAAGCGCCAGCAACCGGAGAACGCCATGACCAGCTACGGCATGGCCATCGAGAGCTGCCCCTGGTTGGCCGACGCTCACTTTTTTAAGGCTATGCTGCTGGCCGACGCCGGACAGCTGGATGAAGCCAGAGCGGAGCTGGAGACATCCCAGCAGCTAGCCTGGGTCGACCTCACCCTCAAAGAGGTGGCTGCGCAAGAGCTGGCCGCCATTTCCGCAGAGATTGACAAGAGGTAATTTTCTCTCAGGCTACCGGGGTTGCCCCCAACTATAATGACAAGCTCCCGAGGTGGTTGGCAGGGAGTCCCTCAGGTTTGAACATGAACGAAGTGTACCTGTGGTGCGTGACCGGCATGACGGCGCTGGTAGCGTTGAATACGGTCTGGCGACTGTGGAGCGAGCGCGAGCGCCTGGCCACCGAGGACCTCACCGACGACGATCGCGCTTTCGCCTGGCGGATAGTCATCTTCCTCATCTTTCCCCTGTTCACGTTCGTTGATCTAAGAACCACATTTGTTGCCTGTGAACTATTGGGCGGATACGTAAAAAGCTGGTCTTACGGTCTGCTCTGGTTCAATGCCGTGCCGGCAGGGCTTCCTTCCCCGGAGCTTCTCATGCCTGCCATGTTTGCCGGCGCAGTGGTGGAATCACTGCTGGCGCTTTTGCTTTTGCCGGCACTGCTTTTCCGGCCGCATCCCTTTCTTGCCACGCTGATCGGCTACACCGTGGCCTTCGTGCTCGGGCTCAACCTCGTGGCCGATCCGATCCTCTCGCTGGTGGGACTGGGCGGACCGCGCTGGGAGCTGGTCTTCACGGCGGCCACCGCGCAGCAGAGGTGGGTGCTTTTCTCCGTTCTGGCAGTGGGAGCCGCCGCCTACATGACGCTCATGGGCAGCCAGCGCGTGCGCTTGTGGTTTTCCGGATTGGCCCGCCCGCTGGCCAGCGATGACTTGAAGATAGCGCTTTACGAATGGAAAGCTACTCCCGGCAACGCCGCGCTCGCCTGCCGTGTGGGGCTGCTTTATCAGCGTGCCGGATTGCGCCGGAGGGCGGCCTGGCAACTGAAGAAAGTGAGGCGCGATCATCCCGGCTCCATCTACGCGTACTTCCTGGAGGGCGTCCTGTCGTACCGGCAGCGGTCATACAAGGGAGCCCGAAAGGCATTCCTTATGACCTCCGAGTTCCCCGGAGTGGACGGCAACCTCAAGGCGAGCCTGCTGGCTGCCTCCGCCTGCGCGGCTTTCGCCGACGGCGACCCGATTGGCGCGCTCAATCTCTGCGAGCGAGCGCTCGAGTTCGACGACGGATCGCTGGTGGCGCGGATGGTGAAAGTGGACGTCTTTTTGAGGCAGGGCAAAAAGGAGGAAGCGGGCGAAGAGATCCTGCTGGCGATGCGCAGGGGACTGACCCTCGATCTCGACAAGAAAGTGCCGCTCGACGTAGACAAGGCCTTCGAAGCGATCACGCGCCTGGAGAGCAATTCGCTAAGACCGCTGGTGAACGAACTCGAGCTCAAGGGAAGATCCAGCAATCGCCCGCGCTAGCGCAAGAAATATCCGCAGAGCAATTGCGTGCCCAGAATGATCGATTCGCGCCCCATCAGCCAGGGAAGCAGCACAGCCAGCGCCCCCAATCCCGTAAGAGTGCGATTGCCGGACAGCGTAAGAGCCGGCATCGTGAAAAGAGCAAAAAAGTAGCCGACGAAGAAAAGCTCCAGCATGCCTGGCACAAGCCAGATACCACCTGAGAGGAAACTCTCGAACCGACCGAAGGAATTCCATACGCCGAGCAAGATCACCTGATCAAGGCAGAGCAGGATGATGCCGAACCACTGACCGACCCTGGCCATTCCCTTCCATGAGCACAGGGCGCTGACCCAGGAAAGCAGCCAGCAGCCACCTATCCATCCAAACAGATCGAAGAAGAACTGCTCCTGCAGAGCGTCCGGGAAAAGGGATCGGGCAGGGGCATCGCGCAGGAACATTGGCACTAAACACAACATGGTGATGGCCAGGCCCGCAACTAAAACCGAGATCCCGAAAACGAACTCCCGCCGCCGAATGACCGGCAATGCGGACCGTTCTCCGCTCAAGCTCCGCCTCCCCGCCGCGCTCGGGCGCCCCGAACCCATGTTCCGGCACAAGGATAGCATCTAAGTGGAAGCCCCACTGCCGCCGGCGCCGGTGTAAAGCAGGCAACATTTTGTTGCTCGGGTTGCCTTAGAAAACAATTATGATTTTTGAGCTTCCCGCCTTTGCCGGTTACGGTTGTCAGCATGACCAGCCTAGACCTCCAGTGCACTTAGTAGACCCAGGGGCATAAACGTGCCGCTCAGAAGACTGAACATTCAATCACGGCTCTTTGCCCTGTGCTTCGCCGTCGCCCTACCGCTGCTTATCATCAGTCTTTTCAGTATCTGGAAGCACTATCAGATGCTGAAGGCCGACGCGCGGCGTGCAACGGCCTTCCAGGCGGCCATCGCTTCCCGGGCGCTTGCTCACTGGATCGCCGCGCAGCAATACGACTTGCAGGCGCTGGCCTCCCTACCGGCGG
>DATNRD010000224.1:0-10675 GCA_036703665.1 Candidatus Obscuribacterales bacterium | reverse complement strand
ACACCGCCGAGGGCACGAGGCGGAAGTTTTGCACTCCGGGAGGAGCGCTGTCGCCGCTGCGCGCCGTACAGGCAGGATAAAAGAGGCGCTGCAACAATTGCGGAAAGGCTCGTGCTGTGAGCCTTTTAGGGAACAACACTTTCGGCGTCGCATTAGCAACGCACCCAGAAAGGCGCAGAGCGCTTGCAGTTTTAGTAACAACAGAAATTAGAGACAGTAAATTCCGGCATCCACAGCACATGTACTCAGCATCTGGTCATAGGGGATAAGCGCCCGCGACCGCCAGCGCTTATCGCAAATGCGCACAGTTAGGGAGTATGTACAAACGTCTGCAGTGTCCAGCCTACTACGGGGTTTTAGAAATATCACGTTCACAACTTGGCAGGGAATTCCCCCTATATAGCTCGCCTGGCGCTTGCTTTAGGGAACAATCGTTCATCCACGGTTGCAGTTATACCCGCCGTCTTACCTGCCTGGCAAAGAGCCTACCACTTGCTCCCAGCGTCAAGGTCGCACGCTCTCTTGACGCTGGGACCCGTGCGGCGTGGTATCCAGGCAGTGCGGCAGCACCGCCGGCGGGCACCAGAAGGCACCGGTCATCGCTAGTGTTTCGTCATAACGCCACCGCTGTATCGGCCATGAGGCGGAATCCATTACCCAAGGCCGATACGCACTCTGCCTTTGGGCCTCAATTCATGCGCTTTCCTTGTCGCGATCAACAATCCTGACGTCGACCTTCTTGCCCAAGGCGACAGCGATCTTCTCTAGCATCTTCAGAGAGTGCCCGTCATACTCAGCACTCTCAAGTAGAGGAATGGAGGTTGGAAAACGGAGCGCAACTAGCAATGTCCGAATTCTCGACCGTCCAGGCGATGGGCAGGGGAAGCATTGTCTCTCGCCTCTGTGAAAGTTCGAACTTTCAGGATCGGAGATTGCTTCGTAGATTGTTAAAGACGGCGGCAAGCCTGGCGATTACTACTTCAAATCACGGTGGCTACGTAAACGCGGACACCAGCAGGTAATTGTTGTTCTGACGAAGGACATATGGAGCAAGTGGAATCATTCCTTCTCAGCGCCACCTATGCGTGAACGGATCAGCGAATGAGTTGCGTAGAAATCTCTGCATCGCTTTGCGGAATCACCTGTGAGCAGCAATTCGGCTGTTATCTGTGGTGGCTGCTGTCGCTTCTGAACAGTGCTTTCAAGATGTGGGGGAATGGGCAAAACAGTTCTCTTTATGGCTTCGATTGCGACGGCATCAGCTTGAGCGTTTCCTGAGCTCATGATGGGCTTCGCAGAAAGGACATTTCCTTCCCGGTCAAGAACGAGAAGCAATCCCAGCCTTCCCGTGAACTCTGCTGGGTGCCAGTTTTCACTAAGCCGCTCTAACACCGTGTCGGTCCAGCTGTCTGTTGACGCTGTTGCTCCTCTTGTATCGATCGTCAGATTGAAATCTCCGATGCGCGGTGCCTCTTTGCCCTCCCATGGAGCCGCTGGAGACAATCGTCTCGGAGCAGAAGAATCCGCACTCCTGACCTGAAGTCTCTTACTCACCTGCGCCCCGGCGAGGGAACAGGATGACAATAGGAGCCCGCAACAAAGCAACGTAAGGACCAAGAATTGCATAGTTTCGACGTCTTTCGCAGGGTTCACGTTCAATCATACCTCACACAGAATCGCTAGTGCTTGTCAAAATGACGCAACGGGGTGCGAGTGCGTGGTTAATCGGCAAGTGAAAGTGAAGTTCTTGACGGCAACTATTCTAGTCTCTTTGCCGCCGTTGCCGACCAGACACTTTCCGTGAGAACAATCAAAGTGATTGGAAGTTTCATTGAGTTGTTGAAAACTCAACCTGGTAAGCCGGTTTCTTGATAGAGGCCGTGAACTTGAGATACGCACCAGTGGCCGGGCCCCAGCCCCGGAAATTGCCGCAATGGAGGGCCGACACTGGCTCATGTGAATTACCGGCGTCCTCGAATAGAAGCTTGCAGCGTAAGTTTTCGCGAAGTCGGGGACTCAGCGGTGGCTGGACCAGCCACGACTGCTTACACTGGGGCGCGAGGCGGAATCGTGCGTGGGTGACCGCGCCGCCGCTGCGCGCCGAAGGCAAGATGAAGGAGACCCGCGCAGCGCCGCGAAGCGTTGCTGGGCGGGAGTTTTTAGGTTGGACCGATTGTCCGCGGCGCCCCGCGCTATCGATTGCTTTCTGCCCGCCGGCGACCTTTTTGACTTGGATCGCGTCGCTAATCTCCTTTCCCAAGGCGCCGCTACTGAGCTTTCGCTCTAGACTCGTTTGGTACGGAGATTACCGCCAGCTCGAGAGCATGTCTGGTGCTTGCCACTGGATCAGTTACTGCGGCGCCGCTTTCGCGTTCTGTGTTTCTGCACTGTGATGATTGCACCGGACTCCAGGTCCTTTGCGTGGTCTTGCAACGCTTGTAGGCATATTAGCCCCTGCTGGGCAGAAGTCACTCCAACAAGCCTGGCAATGCCACAGTGCTGCTGATTGTGGAGAATCGCCAATGTCCCAAAGTCCTTGTCCAGGGTCACTAGAACTCGCTGCTCAGTGTATGCTCTCTGTAGGATTTCTTGATCCCCCGGGTCGGGCTCATCTCCCACCCAGACTACATCGTGACCAGCCGCCTCTAGTTGAGTCTTGGCTAGCGGAGAAACACAGGTGTCGAGAAGAACTTTCACCTAGATTTGTAATTCTTTCCCCCGCAATTCGCTGTCGAAGAGGATGCAGGCTTCGATGTCCTCTTTCTCCAACCAAGGATAGGCTTTGAGTAGGCTTTCCAGCGTGTCCCCCGCCGCCAGCATGTCTAATACGTGCTCCACTGCAAGCCGGCGACCACGAATAATCGGCTTTCCGCCGAATATCTTAGGATTGACGGTAATTCTTTTGAGAAGTTGTTCTTTGTTCATAACACCGGACCTTGGAGGTTCTGCCCTGAATATATACCAGGTTCACCGGCGGCAGCAACCATTGTTATATCGGGAACTTCGCTGCACTCTCTCCTGTTGTCTTTGCGGTCCGGTACTGTCCAGTAGGGTTCATGCCGAAGACCAAGGCTGCATCGCGGGTAGAAACCCGTCTTCATCCGAAGGATTTTAAGGACCTGGAATGCCTCAGCTGCGACCCAGCGAAAACGAAGGGGCGTGTCGTGCGCGAAGCGATTCTCTGGTAACTCCGTCATCACAAGAATCTGGAGAAACAACTACACACATCTGAGTGCGCCTCCCAGCTCAGGAAGATTGCAGATCGCCTCTGTGGCCTTCTCTACAAGTTGGGCGTCGATTGCAACGCTACCGCTCGCTTCATCTGGGAGACGAGCGATGATCAGGAACGCGACATCTTCGCGAGCAATGCCATTCAAAGGCAATCAAGTACATGCGAAACAAGCTGACGCCGGGAGAAAAGGAGGCTGCCGGCGAATTGATTGAGTAGGGCGTCTCGACCGTCAACCAACTAAAGGCTGGGCACCGCGCCGCCGGGCTCCATGCCCGGAGAACAAGCGTAGCATCCAACCCCCTCGATCAATGCCCGAGCTGCTACGCAGTGGCGTCGCTTCGCTCGCCAGGCACTGACCGAGGAACCGCGGGTTGGATGTTTCGGGCATGAGCGGCATGACGGCGGCGACGCCACTGGTCCGCACCCGGGGAATTCCCAGGGTCCAGCACAATCTCGAGATATCGAGAAACCCGGATGTGTTCGCAATCCTGCTACAGGGAGACCCGGGCAGCAGACGCGCCTGCGAGGTCTTGGGTTACAATGTTTCCGGTAGGGACCGGCACGGAACTGGTAGGATGCGGCGGGAAGATCTGCTACAAAGAATCTCGATAGATCCGGACGTTTGTTTCGGCAAGCCTTGCATAAAAGGTCATCGCGTCTGGGTGTCCCTGGTCCTGGACCTGTTGGCGTCCGGCAAGACAATTGAGGACGTACTAGCCGAATATCCTGGCTTGGAGCAGGAAGACGTGCTGGCATGTATCGCATACGGTGCTGAGATGTCTAAACAGCGCTATGTAGACGTGGGGCCCGAACTCTGAAGCTCAAGCTCGATGAGAATCTAGGCAAGAGCAGCGCCGAATTACTCAGGCGAGCTGGACACGACGCAGTCACAGTGCATGAGCAGAATATGTGCTCTGTTAACGATAAGGTGCTGATTCGTGCCTGCAAAACTGAGGGCCGGGCTCTGATCACACTCGACATGGGGTTTACAAACACGTTGGTATTCGACCCAAGTCAATATCCGGGAATCGCAGTACTGCGCTTGCCATCTAGTGGAACTCTGGAAGATGTCCATGCCGGTGTGAGAACACTCATTGCGGGACTTGCTCGCGCGGATATTGCTGGCAAGCTGTGGGTGATCCGGCGACGGAGAATCCGCGAATACCAGCCAGACCAGTCGTAAGGAAGAGCGCCGGCAAAGTCCGCTGCTGGACTCGGACAGCGAGCCTGCTACGTCGAGCTCTCGTCTCGGTTTGGGTTTGGAAGTGCCAGGACAATACCGGCGGCCTGGAACATCGCCGAGTGGGCAACCTCTCGACCTTTGCGTTCCGCATCCTTGGCCGTCCGGGCGTAAACGCTCAGCGTCGTTTTGAGGTCCTTGTGGTTAAGGGCACTCTGGATAAGGGCAACGTTAACGTTCTGTGACGCCATCTTTCGTCGGGAAGCCGTGGTCGTAACGGTTGTTAGAAGACACTGAACCCGCATTCTGTCACTAAGTGCTTGACCCCACCGCAACAAAGACTGTGGCGACACCGTGGCTTTGCCATGGTGTCTTCGGGTCGTGCACCTTGTTGTGGCTACTAATTAGTTAGCGTGGCACAGCCAGACAGCGTGGCCGGGATGGCGCGCGGGCAAGTCAAAAGGGGAACCAAGCAACGTGGGCACCGTAAAAATCCAACGACGGTAGGTCGTTTGGGGACTTTGCGGATCATTTTCGAGTGCAGACACAATAGTGGACACCGCAAAAACTTCCGCATGCTGGGCGTTTCGGGAAAACGGGGGTCGCTCTTCATCCTGCATTCGGCGAAGCCGCAAGCGTTCTCTCCGAATGCCAGCGCGAGCCTCGGTTCCGGCTCATTGCCAATTCGCCGGCGTAGCCTATTGGCTTGGGGACTTGCTCTAATATTGAGCCGCGGCCATGGCCGCAGGGCTCGCTGACGATAATGCTTCATTGTCGGAGTAATCTTTCGACCGTGAGAGTATGCTTATCCAACCTGGGAAACAGAATGGTGAAATAGGAAATGGACGTATACAGAAGAAACGGAATCGCGCGTGGGAACAGGGCCACCGCGATGACGTCAACCGCGTCAGTCACGTAGCCGTCAGAGGAAACGGCACATTCGATTTTTCGCCAACGCAACCTTTTCCCGACAAATCAATCAAGGAGACCCAATAGGAATACGGAAGCGCTGTACTCGGCCACGTATACACGCAGCTCATTATGTTCGGGCGGCTGGGCTGTGGAAGCCTGCCCTAGAGTTGCTAGTACGAATATAAAGTTGTGCTGTATATTAGTGTTATGAAGAAGAAAGAGGCATTTGAGAAGCTATATCGGCTAGCCGAACGCCAACTGGGTTGCTTTACTGCCTCCCAGGCCCAGTCCTGTGGGTATTCGCCACAGGCCCAGTATCACCACGTTCAGGCCGGGGACTGGGTCAGGGTGGCGAGGGGCATTTGCTGCTTGAAGTACTTCCCGACGCCGGTCCGAGTCGATCTCATGATCTGTTATCTCTGGACATGCGACAGGAACGATGTTCCACAAGGCGTGTTCTCGCATGAGACCGCGTTCTCGTTGCATCCTTATTCGGTTTGGCGGCCGACGGAAAAGCACATCACTGTCCCACGGAGCTTCAGGAGACGCGGTGCACCGCCTGAACCAGTTCGGCTCTACAAGCGCGACCTCGACAAGTCGGATGTGACGATTATCGAGTGGGTTGCGGTCACGAAGCCTGTACGAACAGTGGTCGATTTACTCATGAGCGGGTTTGTTCAGCAACACCACTTACGCGACTTCGTGCGCACCTCCCTGGAGATGGGCATTATTACTCACCGGAACATGAGCGAGACCAGGCTGTCCCTGGACGAGTGGGAACAGTTAGTCGGGCTCTTGAAAAGGATCAATTATGACCGAATCGAAGATATACAAGTCTGGTCGGGAATTCGGGAAACAGCTTGAGACCATTCGACGTGATAGTCTAAGGACAGCATAAGCACGCAAGCCGAGGAAATCAATGAAGCGCCAGTTCACAGCAAGCATCTTCAAAGAAGCTGATTGGTACATCGCCCAGTGCTTAGAAGTGGATGTTGCCAGCCAAGGCGAAAGCAAAGAAGGAGCCTTGAAAAATCTCAAGGAGGCTCTAGAGCTTCATTTCGAATCGCCAATAGCGAGCCTGGTACCATCAATCGAAGCAATCGAGGTGGACATCAGTGCCGCTTAGACCGCTTCCGTATCGGGAGGTTCGGCGAAAGTTAGAGGCAGCGGGGTTTCAAATCATTGCGCAACGCGGAAGCCATGTGAAGTTTGTCCGCGAGACTGATGAAGGCATACGAACTGCAATAGTTCCCGAACACAGGGAAGTCGCTGTGGGTACCATTCGAAGTATCTTGCGACAGGCCGGTCTCACCGTTGATGAGTTCGAGGCGTTATAGAACGCTGACTGGCAGTGACGAGATTTCGGGATGGTGCGGAGTGCTGCTCCGAAGCGAGTCAGAATTCTAACGCTGACCGGTCGGATTTGGAGTTGCCATAACGAAGGAGGAGATGGCCGAATTGCGGCATCTATGGCACGGACGTTTTCAGAGGCGATGCAGCCCTGAAGTCATATTCCTTCTCGCTAAGGGCAAGGGAATGAAGCATTTGACGGAATTCGAATATACCGTGGCCAACTTCCGTGAGTACAAACGTCTGACACATGCCAAAGAGCGAGTTGGTGTGCCACCATATGGCAGCTCGCAATTCATCGATGGTGAGATCAAGTTCCAGTACAATCTGTTCTTACGCAATTTTCGAGCTCATGATGATGAGCGCTCCTTCTAGTCCCTATTCGGATCGCGAAAAGCTGCATCGCTATCTTGCCGAGCTTACGGCTGCCGTGAACCAATGCTGGACACCAGCCCAACTACCCGCAGCCGCACGAAGCATGGTGACCGCACATCGTGGCCCCTATGGTGTTTGGGATAGCGGGCGATGAAATTTGCAGTATTTAAATGCGCTATGGCTTCAGTGATGCTGTGTGAGCACCCGTTAGGGGGATTCCCCATAGACACTTCCTCTAACTCCAATTATTGTAGTTCTACCAAGGAGGACAACAAAGCACACAACAGCATTAGAACGCCGGTACCAGATATGGTGCCACCAAAGTCAACATTTCATACAAATGGATTCTAACCGTGACTCGTTTGCGATACTTTGGGGTGGACCCCCCCAAAAAGATCGATTCCAAGCGGCCGTTTTCAATGCGCCTCCCCGGCCGTTTTCATGCGCATACGCAATGAGCGGCATGAGGGCGGCGGCGGCACTGGTCGAAAGCCGTCGATCTCGAGCGAGGGCCTGGCTATCCGTAACTGCCCGCGTCTTCGACCTTTACAAGCCGCGCCGGATTTACAACCACGGCTTCTGCGTACTCGGTCAAGCTGAGCAGGTCGTTATTGCCGGTAACCCGAAAGGTGCGATATCCCGCAGCAAGTGCAACTGGACCGGTAACCTAAACGTCGTACACATGACGCCTGTGGGCGATGCGCAGGACAAGAATTTCCGAAGACTCGTTCCTGATATCGCAGATGATGCGATAGTCGCGTACACGATAGCGCCAGAGACCAGCCAAATTTCCGAGCAGTGGCTTACCAAAGGCACGCGGATTGGCAGCTGTAGTGATGCGCTCGTCCAGGTAGCAGATAATGTCCCGCTGAATCTGCCTGTCCGGCGCGAGAAGCTCACGGCGCGCCCGGTCGTCCCACCTAATCTGCCAAGCCAAGTTCTTGCTTCATTTCCTCGTGGGACCAAGTCTTGCCCGGGTTAGCCAGGCGCTCTAGGGCTATGCTAATGTCCTCCTGCTCCTCGAAAAAGGCTCGCCGGAGTTCGGACTGCTCCTCAGGAGTCAATTGCTCGACAAGCCTGAGGATTTCTTCAATACTGACTTTCTTTGCGGGTTTGCGCTGAGCCATAATTGACCTCCGGACACAATCTTAGTGTATCAGGACAGCCCGAATAGTCCAGAGGCGTGTTCCCGCTAAGCCAAATTTCCCTCTTCGCTGCCATTCGGAAGGGCCAGGACAATCCCGGCGGCCTGGAACATGGCGGAATGGGCAATTTCTCTGCCTCTGCGTTCAGCATCCTTGGCTGTTCTGGCATAAACGCTAAGCGTCGTTTTAAGGTCCTTGTGGTTTAGTGCGCTCTGGATAAGAGCGACGTTGACGTTTTGCGATGCCATCCAGCTGCCGAGATTGCGCCTAAGGTCGTGCAGCGTGCAGCTCTTGATGTCTGCCCAGGCTAACAGCCTCTTCCAGGCCTTTTTCGGCTCGACAAGGTGCCCCTTCGGTCCGCGACCCGGAAACACGTAGTCACCGTCGATGGTGGTGCGCCTCTTCGCCAGAATGGCAATCTCGATCGCGGTCAGAGCGCTCGTCTGAGAAGTGCCGTTCTTAGTCTCCGGTATTGTCGACACTCCGGAATCCAAGTCAATGTCTTGCCAACGCATCGAAACGATGTTGGACTTCCTCGCCCCGGTCAGCAGCGACAGCCTGACAAAGTCGCGTATCTGGTGGTCCGCCTCAGTCAGAAGTGCGTGGAGCAGTCGCTTTACTTCGTTTAATTTACTCACCCCTTGCTTGGTCGGTTGGAATGGCTTGACCTTGTCTGAGGTTTGCGTAGCCATCTCTGGCCGCCACCTACATGAGTTTCGTTCCCGGAGCGAAGGGGTCGGGGGCACCGTTCTTGTCGAACGAGTAGCCGGTCAAAAGGAAGAGCCTGTACTGGCCGAACTGATGACCCGCCTGCGTGGAAAGGTCGGAGCTGGCGCCTGTTGTGCCGCGCAGTTGGCAGGTGCTCGTCCCATGAGGACGAAAGACCGTCGGAGTTCTTCCGTCCAGAAGTGAGGGATGGTGGACGAGCCGCGTTGGGCTGAAGTAGACGAGTGAGGGAATGGCGAAGCAGCCGCCCCAGCCGGGGAAGTCGCCGTAGAGCGTCGTTGCCTCTGTGCCTCCGGGAGCGAAGGAAATGGTCACTGCCTCCTGGCTGGTCAACATCGACGGGCGCAGCGGCACCACGCGCCACTGCCGCAGGCGTTCCGGCGGCACGCGCAGCAATCCGGCAAACACTGTGTAAAAGTCGTCGGCCGACTCCGTCCGCACCAGAGAATGCAGGGGACGCGCATGGCCCTCCAGTACGGTGCCATTTACTGCCAGGCGAGCCGAGGGACTGCGGCTGTCACCGTCGAATACCACGAACGCCCATGCCGGCTGGATGTTGTTTGCTGTCGGCGGTGGCAAGACTACCCGGCGTACCGCTGTTTGACCGGGGCGAATGAGGCTGGCCCACTCCCGGACCCTGCGATCGCTGGTCTGAACGGCTGTTACAACGGCAAGGCTCAGGAGCCCTGCCGATCCAAGGATCACCCATGACGTGAGGCGGCGGTGATCACCGGACATCAACTGACGGACAGTCCGCCCCGCCGCCAGAAATGCTGCGACCAGCAGTGCCATGCACAGAGCAAACTCGACAGCGAGTGCGGCGGTGGGATCTGCAATTCCGGCCGCGGACAGGAACTGAAGCGTGCCTGCCCGGCAGACGGCGAGTAATGCAGCCGCCGAACTTATGGCTGCAAGCGGCGCAGCAACAACGCCGCGCTGCGCCAGTCGGTACAGGGCATAGATGGCGAACAGGACCAGAAATGGCATTGCCGTGAAACCATATCTGGTGTTAGCAGCGAAGAGCAGGTAGACCGCGTGTCCAATGATGGCAAGTGCCCCGGCTGTGCCGATGAAGCGGCGGCTGGCAGGATTGCCGCGACCGAGCCCTGTGCATAGGAAGACGAGAAGGCCGAAAAGTCCCGCGATGACGATCGCGGCGTGCCACCAGACGTGCCAGGCGGCGGGGGCGAATCGCAGAAACCTCTGCTGATAGTCGTTCCACGGGAACTCCCACAGGCGCGTTGCTTTGCGCAGCACGAGACTCAGCGTTTGTCCGGGCTGAGCCGCGGCCATGGCCCGCGCCGTGGGCAGGACGCCATCCTGATCGCCATATATAGACTGAAGCGGTGCCGGCGGGGTTGTGGTGCCCCAGCCGTCCGTATCGGGGTCGAGTCCTATGACCACGTTGAGCACAGGGGCGCGCTGCGGAAGCAGATAAGCATGCCCGATGGCGACCTTGGTGAATACGAGCCAGGGCACCAGAGCGGCAGACAGACCGATCAGAACGGAGCCGGCAAGCAAGATCCTTCTTGCTGTGGTGCCCGCAAAAAAGAGCGCGGCGAGATTCACAAGCACCGTGGCTGGTGCAAGCGCTCCTCTGAGCAGCCAGATACAACCTGTGAGGAAACCTGACAGGGACTGCAAAGCGGCGCAGGCAGCTACCCGCAGGCGGGACGGCTCGAGAGCGAAGCTGTGAAGGAGCACCGTGCACACGAGCAGCAGTCCGGTGAGAACTTCAGTCATGAATCTGCCGGC
>DATNRD010000223.1:0-4054 GCA_036703665.1 Candidatus Obscuribacterales bacterium | reverse complement strand
GCCGGAGCATTCAGACCAGAGTGGGGGCGTGCCCTGGACGGGTCGCTTGCCGGCGAGCCCTACGCACGCCTGCCCGGGGCGCATGGAAATGCACCCGCCTGTGGCGCACAGCCTTTAAGGACACCACCATGCTGCGCTTCCCTTGCCACGAAGCGCTTACATAATACTTGGCTGGCCGCACCGCTTGATGGTAAAACTTAACTCCTGTCATCAGGTCCACCTACCCTGGGGTTTTGCTCATGCAAATTACGACCGTAAAGATAGAGAAGCCCGAACCGATCAACTTCATCCTTGGTCAGAGTCACTTCATAAAGACCGTCGAGGACATACACGAGGCGCTGGTTGCTACCGTCCCCGGGATCAAGTTCGGTCTGGCGTTTTGCGAATCGTCGCAGGAAGCGCTCGTACGCTTGAGCGGGACCGATCTGGAAATGATTGAGCTGGCCAAGCTAAATGCTCTTGCGGTGGGAGCCGGGCACTCATTCTTCATCTTTCTGGGATCCGGCTTTTACCCTGTGAACGTGCTGAACACCGTGAAGTCAGTTCCGGAAGTGTGCCGCATCTTCTGCGCCACGGCCAACCCCGCCGAGGTAGTGGTGATTGAAACCGACCAGGGGCGTGGGATACTGGGCGTGGTGGACGGTGTCAAGCCGAAAGGCGTCGAAGACGACGCCGGTGTAACCAAGCGCAAGGGCATCCTGCGCACGTTAGGTTACAAGTTTTAGGTGGTGACACCGGCTTCGGTTTCCACTGCAATACCTGCTTCCTTCCGAGCTGCCGCCATGGGGCGAACTATTAGCACGGGACAGGGGGCATAAGCAGAAACAGCCTGAGATACGCTGCCGAGCAGCAGCTGCTTGAGCGCACCAATGCGCCCGTGGGATCCCATAACAATGAGATCCGGCTCCCAGGTCTCCGCCATCTCGAGAATCTTCTCCTTCGGGTTTCCCTCAATCACCATCTCGTCGACCTTCGCCTTGGGATGTGCTGCCTTGATGATGGCGGACATGCGTTCGACGAACTTCCAGCTTGCCGTCACGATCAGCTCCGCATACTCGGCGTAGGATGGAAGCGCCAGCGGCAGGACGGGCTGGCGAATCACGTGCAGGACAAGGAACTCCGTCTTGGGCTGCCACAGGCTTGTCGCTATGAACTTGCAGACTTCCGTACCGAACTCTTCATCTTCCAGTGGTACCAGTATCCTTCGTATTGTCATGATGTTTCAGGTCCTCTGATGCTCTGCCCCGGCTGTAACCACCTTGCTTGCGTGCGGCACGCGCAGCCGCTGATGGTTCGAAATCCTTGCGCATGGGGCGTATAGATTCGATTCTTGCCAATAGGCGTGGGATACGCATCGACCAATGTGATTACTCCCGCAATCACCGACATGACGAGGCGGCAGCTTGAATCCTTCATCTCAACCCGATCATACTTTAGGATGACCAGCATAATCAGACAGCGACGCCCGCTGACCGAGGTCGCAGAACGCGGTTTTGCAGTATAGTCGCTTTGACAAGCGTGTCCCTGACAAGTGGTGCGATGTATCGAATATGAATAACTTCCGACACACCGACCTGGCAGTAGCTGCAGTAGTGGGCAGTGCCGTTCTTTTGCTGGGATTTCAGGCATCCGCTACTTTGGACGAAACATTTGTCCAGATCGCCGAGGCTCGCCCATCGGCGCCAGCCAAACCACGCAAGGATCTGTCCAGCGGCACGGCTTCCGCGGAGGGGAAGAGGCTGTTTAGCCAATTCAAGTGTGCCGGCTGCCACATCGCGGGAGGGTCCGGCGGCTGCCTCGGTCCGCCGCTCGACGGGGTAAGCAAACGCCGGAGCAAGACCTTCATCCTTTCTCGGATCACCGACACAGAGGCGCAGAAAAAGCGCTTCGCGGACCTGTACGCGGGGCAAGCGGAGCTCATGCCCCATCCTCGAGTCGCGCCCGGGCAGGCCGAGACCATCACTGCTTACCTGCTGTCACTGCCTGAGCCGCGCGGGGGATTCGTCGCGCTTGCGCACGGTCCTGCTCCCCGGAAGGGCCCAAGCGGCAAGCCCGACTCGCGCCCTCCCGGGAGCACAGCTTCCGCTGGGTCCGTGGCGCACGGCAGGAAGCTTTACTTCGACCTGGGGTGTGCCGCATGCCATTCCATAGGAAATGTCGGAGGGCAGTTTGCGCCGCCGCTGGACGGAGTTGCCCGCCGCCGCAGCCGCATGTCGATTGCCGACCACATCACACGGGGGGAGCTGCAGGTAGGGCCCACCGGCGGCACAGGCCGCCCGACCCGCTTCATGATGCCTCCCGCCGATTTGCCGCCGGAGCAGATCGAGCACATCACGGATTTCCTGATGACGCTTCCTCTCCGCCGCTAGAGACAGCCATCCTCCAGGTCGAGGCGGCAACAGGTTGTTAGGGTGACAATTGAACATAGATCGGTGCCAGCAGCGGCATCACCAATCCAAGTGGCGCATACCGTGACGACTCATGGGCAAGCGCAAAGAGTATGGACATCGGCCCGCTGGCACCGAAAAAAATTTGCTCTTACCTCACGCGTGCATTTCAAGCCTTGTATAGAGCAAAGGCGAACTGCACCAGCACCATATAGTAATAAAAGACCGGTGCCGCTAAAGTAAAGCTATCACAGCGATCCAGCATGCCGCCGTGGCCCGGTATGAGCGTCCCGGAGTCCTTTACGCCCATATCACGCTTGATCACGGACACAATCAAATCACCCAGCGGTGCGGCAACACCAATCAACACGGCCGCCCCCAAGAGCACGAGCAGCGGGGTCTCCGGCACGAGAGTACGAAAGAGCAGTGCCGCCACAATAGACCCGACCAGACCGGCGACCACTCCCTGCCGGGATTTCTTGGGACTGATGGTAGGCGCAATTTTCTCCTTGCCCCACAAACGCCCGAATGTGTAGGCAAATACGTCGTTGAAAACCACGCACATGCACAATAGCATCACATTGCCGAAGCCATCAGGCTGATTTCGGATCAAGACAAGGTGTCCAAGGAACCAGGCGAAGTAGAGAATCCCGAAAATCGTAAACGACTCCCTCACCGACATGCCCTGATAGCTCTGCATCGCAATGGGCACCAGCAGTATCGATATTATTACTAATACCGGCAGCACGTAAAACGGATGCAAACTGTGTGCGATGGACACCAAATATGCCTTCTGGCCTTCCTCTACCGGGCCGGTAAGCAACCCGATCCAGAACATTGGCGGCGTTGACTCCAGGAATGCTGCGGCAACCAGTCCCGCACTTGCAATGCTGCCAATCCATCGGTATGCCCTGGTTTCCTCGACGCGTACGAGCTTGAAGAACTCTCTCAAGCACAGCTCGGCCACAACAGCTACTAGCACGGCAAAGGCAAGACCGCCTGCGTAGGCCGGCAGTATGATGATTGGCGATAACACGCAGGCGCTGATGACCCTTTTGCGAAGTTCCATCTGGATCGCCTTTGTGCGCTTTTCGGACACGAGAACAGCCACGGCGGCTATGCTACAGAGTGCCACGGCCGCAGCCGCGACGAGCAGTAAGCTCTGCGTGGAGGGTGGAGCAAAAATGAGATCCAGGAAGGTCATTGTGTCGAAAACTCCGTCCCATCCCCTTCGATTTGCCCACAATACAACATCCTGCAACCTGATCACACTCTGGCAACTTCATGACGGCTTCTGGAGCTGGAGGTGGGGAAACGCGCCGAGGCGCTCGAGCTGATAAGCCGGGCAGCACAGATCGTTCTGCAGAGTCCTGGAATGGACCGGGGCGACGCCGCGATGATCCTGGAAAATCAGGCGTTTATAATGCGACTGCTCGGCAAAGGACGCGCTGCAAGCGCCGTCGAGCAGGAAGCAAATCGCATCAGATACAACTCTGCCGCCGTTCGCCACGAATAAACCCGGTTCCGGGTTCGTCCGTCAATCGGGATGGTTGATCAAGAATGTGGCGAACTCGAAAAAGAAGCGTCGCAGTGAGTCCTTGTGCTCAGCGAACTCGGGAACCCTGTCCAAAGCGTCATCCATATGCGTGAGCCACGCATCCCGTTCC
>DATNRD010000222.1:0-16773 GCA_036703665.1 Candidatus Obscuribacterales bacterium | reverse complement strand
ATGCGTGCAAAGCCCTTTTCGCCTATGAACCCCTGCCCGATGTTCTCGTGACGGTCGCGCCGCGCGCCCAGCGGTGTTTTTGAGTCGTTGGCGTGAATTGCCATGAGCCACTGGAAGCCGACCAGGCGATCGAACTCGTCTATCGTCTCCGACAGCCCTCTGGCCGAGGCCACGTCGTATCCAGCGTTATAGAGATGGCAGGTGTCCCAGCAGACGCCCAGTCTCCGGTCATGCCCCATGAGGCAGAGAATGTCCGCCAGCTCGCTGAAGCGGTCGCCGATGGTCTCCCCCTGCCCGGCGCAAACCTCGAGCAAGAGGCGGCAGCGGCCGCCGTATCCGTCCAGAACAGTCTCTAGCGACGCCAACACACGTTTTAGAGCCTCTCCATAGCTGGTGCCGCCGGCCGAACCGGGGTGAAAAATGAGTCCGTCGGCGCCAATCGAGTCGGCAAGCCTGAGAGCATTCGAGAGATTGGAGACTGACTTGCCCAGGTTGTCCGCCGAGTTGGAGGCGATGTTGACAAGATAGTTGCCGTGCACGAACACTGGGCCGAGTTCGTGCTTGCGAACGGCGTTCATGAAATGCGCGACATCGGTGGCATGCGGCGTCGGCTGGCGCCACGTCTGCGGTGAACCGATGAAGATCTGGAGAGTCTGTGCGCCGATTTCCAGGGCCTTCTTTACCGCCCCTTTCAGTCCGCCCGTTACGTGCGCGCCAATCACAACCTGGTTTTGTTCTCGGGCACGCTTTCTGACCGTCATCACAAGGCTCCTTCGTGGTCATGTTGAATTCTATGACATGCTGGGCGGGCATACGTGTTCTATAGAGAGCGTCTGCCTCCGTTGTCATTCCGAGGAGGGGCGGTGACTTCGCCGAAAGCCGTGGCAGCCCAGAACGACTTGTCATCCTCTTACGATGGAGCGCAGCGACGAAGGATCTCGTAACTGAACCGGCAACCTGTCTCAAGGTGTGAGATCCGTCGCTGTGCTCAGGTTGACACCAGTCACGCCAAGTGATTTGTCATTCTGAGGAGCCCCGTTTCTTATGTGTCATTCTGAGGAGGGGCGGAGCCCCGACGAAGAATCTCACATGTCGAGAACGAAGCCAGCGAGTGCGGAAGCACCCGTCGTTGACCTTCGGGAAGCTGGCGAGATCCTTCACTTGCGGCGCTCGCTCAGGAAGACATTTCCAGGCAGTTCACTAAACCCATGCGGGCGGCCAGGGTTCAATATATAAATGGGGCGCCATAGTTGCAGGAGGCCGGAGGCGGCGCTACCTTGAATTACACTGTCCTGACGCCGGAAATTATCGTCGGCTCCTACCCGGAGAGCCCGGCCGATGTTGCTGCGCTTACGAAGTCGCTGGGAATGACTGCCGTCCTCAACCTGCAAACGGAGGAGGACATGGCATATCTCAAGCTCGATTGGGACGTAATGCAAGCCCATTACGATCGGCACGGCATCGAAGTCCGGCGGGTGCCGGTGCGTGATTTCGATCCCATCGACCTTAAGCGCAAACTGGCTGCTTGTGTGGATACGCTGAGCGAGCTAATCGAGTCCGGGCACAAGGTGTACGTTCACTGCACTGCCGGCTGTGGGCGCTCGCCCACCGTGGTTGTCGCATACTTGCACTGGCAATGCGGGTGGGATCTCGATGAGGCAGCGGCCTACGTGCGCCAGCGGCGGCCGAGCGTGCCCAACATCGAGGCCATTCGCCTGTCAGGTCAGGACCGCGGTCGAGCCGGCTAAGAGCGATGCCCCTACCCCAGCCTGGTCCGTAAGAAGGCTTCGAATTCCTCGGCCGAAAGCGGTTTGCTGATCAAGTATCCCTGCACTTTATTGCAGCCCAGCCGGCGCAGAAGTTCTAACTGCTCCTGCGTCTCCACTCCTTCGGCCAGCGTCTCGAGACCCAGCGACGTACACATCGCCACGATGGCTTTGACGATGGATTGGCTTTCGGCGCTGCTGGCCAGGTTGATTATGAACGACCGGTCTATCTTCACTTGATCCACCTTGAACTGATGGACGTAGCTCAAAGAAGAATAGCCCGTGCCGAAATCATCGATGGCCAGGGCAAAACCCAGATGCTTGAGTTCTCGTACAATGGCTGCCGAGGATTCAGGCTGGGTCATGATCGCGCTCTCGGTAATCTCAATCAAGATGTCGCTCGGGCTGAGCGCGTAGCGATCGACGCATGCTTTGAGCTTGGAGGCCAGGTCTTTCTGACTGAACGTCCTGCCGGAGAGATTCACGGCCAGCAGCCTTATCGGAATTCCCGAGGCTCGCCACCGCTTCAGGTGCGCGCAGGCGGAACTCAGAACCTGCTCGGTGAGCGCATCGATCAAACCGGTCTTCTCCGCTATCTCGACGAACTCACCCGGCCCGACAAAGCCTTTCACCGGGTGCTTCCAGCGTATGAGTACCTCCGTTTCGTCTGGGCGCCCGGTGGCAAGGTTCAACTGCGGCTGAAAGAAAGGGATGATCTGTTCGGTGCCGATCGCCTTGCGCAGATTGTTTTCTACCCAGAAGTGTTTCACGACGTTGAGATTCATTTTCTGGGTGTAGAACTGGTAACTGCCCTGGTCCGAACGCTTTGCGCTGGAAAGCGCCGTGTCGGCGTGCTTGGCCAGAGTGTCCGCGTCCTGGCCGTCGTCAGGGTAAACAGCCACTCCTATTTTGGCGTTGGGAACCAGCTCGTGCTCGTTGAGCTTCAGCGGCTCGGCAAGCATGCTGGCGACCCTCTCGACCAGGATGGCAAGATCGAGATCCGAGTCGATTCTGTCTACGATGAGCGCGAATTCGTCTCCACCGAAGCGGCAGACGAAATCGTCCTCTCGCTTGATTCGTGTGAGCAGCCCGGCGACCTCCACCAGGAACTGGTCTCCCGCGCTATGCCCGAGCGTGTCGTTGAGCTCCTTGAACCTGTCGAGGTCGAGCAGGATCACACCACATTTGGTGCCCATCTTCGCCGAGCGCTGCAGGGTCTGATGCAAGTGCTCGAAGAAGACCTTGCGATTGGGCAGCGATGTGAGGGGATCGAAGTTGGCCAGCCGGTACAGCTCGTCCTCAGTGGTCTTGGCGCTGGTGAGATCGGTGAAAACCGCCACGTAGTTGCTGACCCTACCGGCGGTGTCAGTGATGACATTTATTGTCGCCCACACCGGGTAGACCTCGCCGGTTTTGCGGCGGCTGGTGAACTCGCCGGCCCATTTACCCTGGCGTCCGAGGTCTTCGCGAATCCTGCCAACGAAATCGTCATCCTGGAGTCCCGAACGCAACACTTCCATCGGCTTGCCGAGAATGTCGTCTGGCTGGAAACCGGTGACCTTGGAGAAGGCGTCATTTACAAAGATGACGATCTCATCGGCCGTGGTTATCGCCACTCCCTCGGGGATGGTGTTAAGAACTATTCTCAGGAACTCGCTGCTTAAGTAGCTGGACACCTTACACGAACGCCCGCGCACGGCAATGTTGCTTTGTTAGGTTACCACAGCCTGCCCTGGTCACGGCTGTGGATTGCGGGCGCTGGCTGTCGGAACCCCTGCACCCGCGACGCTGGTTGCTGTTTTCATGTCACGGGCAGTTTTCCACAAGGTGACCAACCATCGCCTGAAGTCGTGAGCCATCATCTCGTCGTATGCCTTTTGATAATCCCAGTGCTGGGCTCGTATGCGATAAGCCATGACAAACAGTCCGACCCTGTCCTGACCACCCTGGCAGTGAACGAAAACGGGCTGGTACTTGGGATCGGTCGTTATCGCCAAAAATTGATCGATCTCCTTGTGTGGCAGGATGAAGAAGCCGACCGGGATGTGAATGTGCTCCATTCCGTATTTGCGAGCCAGAGCACTGTGGTTTCGAGCCACCCCGGGGTTGAGCCTCAGATTGACGATGGTCTTGATGCCCGCCTCAGCCAGGCGCTTGAAGTCGCTGGGATCCGGTTGTTTGCCGCGATAGAGCACGGGCGACACCTGCTCGAACTCCAGACGCTCCCGCCAGTCCTTGCGACCGAATGCAGTCGCCGGCGCTGCGACGCTGCATGACAGAAGAACGGCAACGCATGCCAGAGCAATTTTCAAACGGCAATCCATAATACGCCCCGAGCCACCGTGTGACCACAACGCAACTGTATGATGAATCCAGGCATGGACCTGGTGAGTGCCAGGCCTGCACAGCCGGATGGAGGAAGCTGTCAGCTGTCGCATGCACACTTAAAAGACGCCTCCGGGCCGGGCAGGTTCCGGCAGTGTAAAGCCGCTCCATCGCGGCAGGAGCGGCTTTGCCTGTCCTGGCTGTGCAAGCCGGCGCAGGCACCCGCCAGCGGAACAAGCGGTAGCGCGGAGCGTCTCCGCTATGCGGTGGGCAGGCAGCCCTCAAACGCGGAGGCCGGTGCTTTGGGCAGGATTGTGTGGCTGCTGCCTGTTCTTCTGCTGGTCTGGCTGCCAGGCCGAGGCGCTCTCGGGCAGGAGAGCTTGCGTATCCCGCGCACCGCTAAGCCGCTTTCCGGAAAGGTCGATTTCAACGTTCTGGCACCGGGTCGTGAGCCGCTGTCGGGCGGAGCGGAGGCGGGGCGACTGCAGGGGGCGGTGGATACGCAGGCGCTGGGTGCCGGGGCAGCCGCCGCGGGGCTGGCGGGTGGAGCCGGCGTAGCGCGGCTGGACACCGCGGCACCGTTCCAGCTGGGCGCCGCCCGGAACACTTTCTGGGGGGAGGTTTCCGAGCGCGAGCTCGCCCTTCTGTCCGCGCACGATGTGGTAGTCATCCTGGACAGGTCCAGCTCCATGAAGACCAGAGACTGCTTTGCCGCCATGCCGGGCGAACGTGCCTGGAGCCCGGCCAGGGATCCCCCCGGCAGCAGGCAGCTGCGCTTGCTTTCGCGCTGGCAATGGTGCGTAGAGCAGGCCCTGGATCTGGCCGGGCAGAAGGCCAGGGTGCCCGGCAGGGCGGTCACGCTCGTGCTCTTTGCCAGGGACTATGATGTATACGAAAACGTTTCCCTCGGGCAGCTTCCACGGATTTTCTCCAACGCGGGACTGGGAAAGGGCACATACATGGCTGCGCCGCTGGACAGGCAACTGTCGGAATTCTTCCGGCGCCGGCAGGCAGGTTACGATCGACCGCTGGCGGTTGCCGTGATTACAGACGGCGTGCCTGATGACAGCGAGGCGCTGCTGGGTACGATTATCGACGCGACGCGAAATCTTAAAAGCCCGAGGGAGCTGTCGATCACCTTCCTGCACGTGGGCACCGACCTGCGCGGGCAGCAGCTGCTCGATATGCTCGACCACGGGCTTGTCGCCCGCGGAGCCCGTTACGACATCGTGCACACTCGCGCATTTTCCGAGCTGCTGGAAAAGGGACTCACCCGAGTGTTGATCGAGTCTATTGCCGCCCGCCCGTAGCGCGACGGCGCGTTGCCAGCGATGTATAGCGCCCCGCCAGCCCCTGCATCCTGCTGGCTGGAAGCCGGCGCTCCCAGAATGGAGCCGAGAAGCCGAAGCGGGAGCCCCACGTGAGCGCTAGTGGCCGTAGCGCAGCCGAGCTGCAGTTGGTTAATATGGGTTAGAGCCCCCCGGGGGGCGCCGATGTTCCGGAGTTGTCTCTCGTTCTTCCTGAGGTTGGGATCTTGCCTTACTACCTGAGTCTGGTGTTTTTGCTTGCCTGCGCGTTTGTGACTGCCGGCGTCGCTATGGCGCAGGAGAGCCTGCGCCTGCCCCGTGGACTGCAACCGCAGACCGCCAAAATGGATTACACGCCGCGGGCCAAGGTCAAGCCGCTGAGCGGAAAGATCGAGCACAACGCGCTGGGCGGGTTTATCGATACAAGCCAGTTTCAGGCGGGCGTCGGGCGTCTGGCTCTGCCCGGGCGAGCGGAATCGGGACGCCTGCAGGGAGGGGCAAACCAGTTCTCCGGGCAGGGTCAGGCCGACTCGGCGCCCCTTAAGTCCGGTGTGGCCAGCATGGGAACCAGGCCGCCTTTTCCGCTCGACACCAGGCGTACGCAACTGCCGGGCGATCTATCGGAGCGGGAAGTGGCTTTGTTACGTTCTTACGACGTGGTCGTGCTCCAGGATAGATCGAGCTCAATGGGCGACAAGGAGTACTTTCCCCTGCCTGGCGGCGGCGCCCGCAAAATGTCACGCTGGCGGTGGTGTCTCCAGCAGGCATCGGACCTGACCAGGCAGACCTCCGGTATACGGGGCGGAAAGGTCACGCTGGTGATGTTCTCCAGCAAGTACGATGTGTACGAGAACGTCACTTTGAGCCAGCTGCCGCAAATTTTCGCCAGGAACAAAATCTTCATAGGCACGCAACTGGTGCCGCCGTTGGAAGATCAGCTCGAGCGCTACTTTCAGAGACGCGATGCGGGTAACGCGCGTCCGCTGGTCATCGCTATCATCACGGATGCCATCCCACAAGACGATGAAGATCTGAAGAAGTTGATCATTAATACCACCCACCGCATGCGGGATCCGCGCGAGATCACCATCACGTTTTTGCAGGTGGGGAGCGAGGAGGATGGAAGAAAGCTGCTCCGCAAGCTGGACAACAGGCTTCTCAGGAAAGGGGCGCAGTTCGACATCGTCCAGACAAAGACTTTCCCGGAACTGCTGAGCGCTGGCCTCGCGCGCTCGCTGGTGGAGGCGATCCAGAAAGGACCACAGTATCAGTAACCCCCGAGCGGGCGCCGCCGACGCACTATAATGTCTTACTTTCCGGGGGCATCGTCCCTTCGGGGCAAGCGCTCGTCGCAAGAGTGGCGATCCAATGAAGATTCTGGTTCTGAACATGGGCTCCAGCACCTGCAAGAGCTCTTGTTATGAAGTGGTCGGAGAGCTGCCGGACGACCCGGTGCAGCCGATTTGGGAAGCTTCGATAGACTGGGGCTCAAGAGAGTCGGGCGGCGAGCTTGCCGTGCGCAAGGCCGGCAGTCCCACTGCTGCCCGGACACTCGCGAACGGCTCCAGATTCGACGGCATCGCGTCCATGCTGGAAACGCTGTGGGCGGGTCCGATGGCGGTTGTCGCTCAGCCGGCGGCTATCGATGTGGTTGGCCACCGCGTTGTTCACGGAGGCATGAAGCACAGCAGCAGCACGATCGTTACTGCTGCTGTGAAGGCCGACATCGCGGCTCTGGAAGAATTTGCGCCATTGCACAACAAAGTCAATCTGGAGGGCATCGTGGCAGTAGAGAGGCTGCTCGGCACCGTGCGCCAGGTTGCTGTCTTCGACACCACCTTCCACAGCGCAATACCGCCCGCGGTAGCGGTCTACCCCGGACCGTACCAGTGGTATGAGTCGTACAGGATCAAGCGGTATGGTTTTCACGGCATAAGCCACCAGTACGCCGCCGAGCGCGCGGCGCATCTTCTGGACAGAGATCCGGCCTCGCTGGCAGTCGTCACATGTCACCTGGGCAATGGCTGTTCGCTGGCTGCAGTTCGCGGCGGGCGCAGCGTCGATACGACCATGGGCTTCACCCCACTGGAAGGGCTCATGATGGGAACGAGGTCCGGCTCGGTGGATCCAGGAATCATCTTTTACCTGCTCAGGCAGGGAAAGCTCTCCCCTGAGGAGCTGGAGCGAATGCTCAATCACGAGTCCGGATTGAAGGGTATATCAGGACTCTCGAATGACATGAGGGAGATTGTGCCGGCTGCCGAAGCCGGAAACACGCGTGCCAGCTTGGCACTGGATATGTTCGTGCACCGAGTCGTCACCCACGCGGGCGCCATGACCGCCAGCCTGGGCGGTCTGGATGCACTCGTGTTCACCGGTGGCATCGGTGAGAACGCTCCACTCGTGCGCGGCAGGGTTTGCGAAAAGCTGGCATTCCTGGGGATCAGTCTCGACGTCGATCGCAACAACACGGTCAGCACCGATGCCGACATCGCCTCCCCGGGCGCTACAGTACGGGTGCTCGTGATTCATGCCCGCGAGGACTGGGCGATCGCCAGGGAGTGCTGGCGACTTTGCGCGGCTTAGGAGTCCGGTGACTTTCGCAGGAAGCCATGGCAGCCCCGAACGGCTTGTCATCCTGAGGAGCGCAGCGACGAAGGATCTCGTAGCGGAACCGGCAACCTGTCTAAAGGTGTGAGATCCTTCGCTTCGCTCAGGATGACACCAGTCAAGCCGAGTGGTTTGCCGTTCTTACGAGTCCGAGCCTGTTTTCTCGGCGGGCACCTTGCAGGGCGGCTTTGAATCGACCTTAGCGTCTCTTGTCTCTTTGGTTTCGCTCGGCTTCCCGACCGAGCAACTCCTGGACAGTCAGGTGGGGATTCCGAGCCAGGGCAGGATCCAGAGCTGGAGAGCCAGATAGGCTCCAATGATAGCGACGACCCATAGAGCTTCCATGATTTCCTCCCCGGCTTCCGCCCGCTGCAACCGGTCTAGTTACAGTTATACAACCTTAGCGGTGATTCCAGGCAAGGAATCTCTGCTGCTCGCGGCTGGCCGGGGAGAGCTTCCTCCGGCAGCCTGAGTTGGCTGTTCCGGTGCAGGAGCACTCCTACCGCACGCTAAGTGATATCGGATAATTTTCGGGTGAACAGATATCGAGGTTCTTCTATCCGAAATCGGATATCGTCCAGAAAGGTCATCGTCTTGAGCACCGAGTCCCCATACATCACTGCCGTGCTGTCCGTTCTGGTGCTTGTTGTCGCCATGCTTTATTCATCTGTCGGGCACGGCGGAGCCTCGGGCTACCTGGCAGTGATGTCGTTCTTCGCCTTTACGCCTGCGCAGATGTCCTCGACGGCGCTTGTTCTCAACATTCTGGTGGCGGGCATCGCATGCGCCACTTATGTGCGGGCCGGCTACTTGTCCGGCAAGCTGACATGGCCGTTCGTAGTGGCATCCGTCCCTGCCGCGTACGTCGGTGGACTGATGCAGGTCTCGGTTCGCGCCTACCAGATCATGCTCGCCCTTGTCCTGGTCTTCGCCGCCGCGCGCCTGGGGCTTGTCTTCCCCGAGCGAGAGAACCCTGATGTGCGAAAGGACATGCACGTCGGGTTGGCGCTCGTAGTGGGAGCAGTGCTGGGGGCGATATCGGGAATCATCGGTGTGGGAGGGGGCATCTTCCTCAGCCCGCTGATGATCTTGATGAACTGGGCCGGAACCAAGCAGACCGCCGCCACATCCGCTTGCTTCATTGTCGTCAACTCCGCAGCCGGACTCCTGGGCCGGGCGACGCGCCAAGGTATCGAAGTCGGTTCGCTTCTGCCGCTTGTGGCGGCAGCTGCGATCGGGGGATTCGCAGGCTCGTATCTCGGGGCTAAGCGCCTATCCGGTCTTAACCTGAGGCGCCTGCTTGCAATCGTCCTGGTGATAGCGGCCGTCAAGCTCATTCTGACGGCTCCTCATTAGATGCCCGTTTCTTCAAAACGAGACGGGCATCTCTTTCAGACCGCGCAGGGCGAAAGGCTGCTTGAACTCGAGCTTTTCTGTTGCCAGGCGGATGTCAGGCAGCTCCTTGAACAGGGTGCTGATGGCAATCTGTCCCTCCAGGCGTGCCAGCGATGCGCCCAGGCAGAAATGGATGCCTTCGCTGAAGGCAATGTGCTTGTTGGGGCTGCGCCGGATGTCCAGCTTGTCGGGGTTGGGGAAAACTTCAGGATCGCGGTTGCAGGCACCAAGCAAGACAACTAGCATATCGTCTTTGTCGATCTTCTGCCCGCCCAGCTCCATATCGTAAGCAGCGACCCGCCTCACGAGCTGAATCGGAGACTCGTAGCGCAAAAACTCCTCGACTGCTGATTGGATCAAATCCGGCTCCTTCTTGAGCAATTCGAGCTGATCCGGGTTTCTAAGCAATGCCAGCACACCGTTGCCTATAAGGTTCACGGTTGTCTCGTGTCCGGCCACCAGCAGCAGAACGCAGTTGGCCAGCAGCTCATCTTCCGTCAGTTTGCTTCCCTGCTCCTCCGCCTCCACCAGGGCGCTGATCAGATCGTTCCTGGGATTCTTGCGACGTTCCTGGACGAGCGGCCGCAAGTACTCGATCAGCTCCTTGTTCGCTTCATTGGCGCGATTGATGCGTCCGAGGTCCAGCGTCATTCGCGGTTCCAGCATTTCCGTCAGCGCATGTGACCACTTGTGGAATTTGTCACGGTCTTCGGCAGGGACGCCGAGCATGGCCGCTATGACCGTGACGGGAAGCACAAAAGCATACTCGGAAACCAACTCCACTTGCCTCTTGCCTCGCACAGACTCGATAAGACGGTCGGCAATTTCCTGAATGTCGGGCCGCATCTGCTGCACCATGGCCGGAGTGAATGCCTTGTTCAGTAGGGACCGCAGGCGTGTATGATCCGGAGGATTTTGCGTCAGCATCCAGTGTGAGGTCGATTTCCTCAGCTCTGAGGCCGGCGGGATCAGGTTGACCAGCGGGTTAACCTGACCCATGCGGCTCAGCCCCTTTTCGTAGCTCTGGTCGCGAAGAATTGTGTGCGCGTCGGAATAGCGGGTTATGATCCAGTATTTGCCTTTATCGCTCCAGAACACAGGAGCTTCTGAGCGCAAGCGCTGCATCGTGGGATATGGATCTTGGAGAAACTCAGGGGTAACGTGGTGCAACGGATCGATGAGCTTCGTGGCTGGATTCGACATGGGAGCTCTCCTCAATTTTCTCGGAGCGGGTTGGCTCATTGTAGCCGGCGCGAGAATGTGTACTAACCTTCTTGAAATCACCCGCATTATAGCGGCCTGCGGGTGATGAATCTGTGAAACGACCCTGCAGTCAGCAAGCACCGCCTTCTTAGCACTACCGGCACCGGGTCGGTGCGCAACCGGCTGGATGAAAGATGGCGTGGAGGACCGGGTGAAGTGCTCAGACTGCCGCGCCAGATCTGTAACACTTGCTGCCCCTGGGATTGCGGATACCGTTGGAGAGGAATAGCCAGGATACCGGCTTGCTTTTAAGGCGGCCTTGAATGCCCGCAGGCGTGGCAGATTCAGCGGACGACCTTCTCCGGGAAGGGGTAGCTGCTGAACAGAGTTTCTCCCAGTCCCAGATAGGGATCGTCGAGGTCGCTGTGCAGGACGTCACGGTAAAGCCACTTGGTAAGGTCTGGCGGCGTGACTTGTCCTGCTTGCGCCAGGTATGCGTGAATCTGCTGGCGCCGAACAGTCTCGTTGAAGTGCGAGTCCGTCTCCAGCAGGTTTGCCGCGGCTGATTCAGCGGGCCCGTTTTTGCTCACGGGGCCGGCCGGGCCGGGGACGGGCCTTAACAAGATCAGTGCCGGGCGCTCGATTCTGGCTTTGGTCATGTCTTTGAGGGCCTTGGGAATCTCTGTGAGAACGAACCGGTCCGGTTGCTTCTGCTCGGAAAGGTGCGATGCCTGGCGGGAATGATAGGACGCCAGCACAGTGCCGCGGCTGCCGGGGGCGTAATTGGCTACGAATTTGGCAAGCAAGCTCAACTGCTGGAGCTGGTCCGCATAAGTAGCAGGATCGTAAATCCCGGGCAAGATGTCCAACACCTGGCCGTCTGCGCTGCAGATGTACGTTGCGATGTTGCCGTGCAGGGTTCGTGTCACCACGCGCCCGTTTCCGAAGTCGATGCGCACTGTCGGTACGGGCCTGACGCTTTCCCAGACGGGTTCGAAATTCTCGCTTATGAAGCGGGCAATGTTGGAATCCGAGAACAGCACGGTTCTCGCCAGGCGCGCGTTCGTTCAACAAAATTCGTCGTCGAGCCGACCCATCATCTGAAACAACATGACCGGTTTGCCGGAAGTTCTTGCTGCACTGCATGCGGTGGCGAAGTCCTGATGCCACCGCACCAGTCCCGGCTTGACCTTAGGGCTTACGAAGACGTCACGCGATATCGGGATCGTGGTGCTGGAAGAGGACGACATGATTCTCTTGGTCGGTGCCTCGATGGACATTTTTCGCATGTCCTGGGGAAGGGTACTCAGGTCCTGGGCGAGGGTGACCGCGCATGACCACGAGGCCATGGCGCCTGCCAGCATACCTGCGAACATCTTCTTCTGACTCATGACCTGCCTCCTGCACGCGACCAGCGGCTCTCGACCAAAACCCTTGCCAGCTGATCTTCGCTTCTTACACCTGCGCCGGACCACGGAGTTGCGCCGGGCTTCGCCGGCCTCCCTTCGTCATTATTAGCTTGGACGGCGACGGCAGCACCAGGAAAAACCCCAGATCCGCACCCGCGATTTGCCGGGAATATCAGTGCGGATGCTGTAGGCGATGTGAGTCAAGTTGTTTGGGCCAGCCGCTTGTATGGGCGGAGTCTGCCCGCCCTTCCGGGGCCTAGCAGTAGGGGCATGGCTTAGCCCCTTTCAGGGACAGTGTGTATTATCAAGAGATGCATTGTGAGAAAATACTTGCATTTGTAATCCTGAAGTAAATCCATGACTGCTCGTTCGTGCAATCAGCATCTAATCCTCGGAACGACCTCGTTCGCGCTATGTTTTATGGCCTGGGGATTGGTCAGCGGTCTGGCGCCAACATTCAAACAGGTCCTCGGACTGAGCGGCACGGAGACAGCGATCCTGGTTGCGGTACCCGTACTTCTTGGTTCGCTGGCGCGGCTGCCCATTGGAATGTTGACCGATAAGTTTGGCGGGCGCCGTGTCTTTACGGCCTTGATGCTGATTGCAGCAGGCGTAGCAGCAACAATCCCGTCTGTGATTTCCTGGCCGCAAGTTCTGATTGCGGCCTTCTTCCTTGGTTTGGCCGGCTCGTCCTTTGCTGTTGGTGTCGGCTATGTTTCTCGCTGGACGCCGCCGGAAAAACAAGGGGGCGTGTTGGGTCTATATGGACTTGGCAACATCGGGCAATCAGCGGCAGTGTTTCTGTCGCCACTGGTTGCGAGTAATTTCGGAGTGCCCGCAGTTTTTTACGGCACCGCCGGACTACTTTTTGCCTGGGCAGTGATATTTGGACTGGTGGCACGCGATGCCCCGGTCGAGACTAAAGCAGCAAGCTTTGGCGAAATGTGGCGCGTGTTGCTAAAGGAGCGATTGTCCTGGCTTCTGGCTGCATTTTACTTCCTGACATTCGGTGGCTTTATCGCCTTTGCCATTTACTTGCCGACGCTTTTGCGTGAAGAATTCAAGCTAGTGGCAGCAGATGCTGGTTTCCGTGCCGCCGGATTTGTGATCTTGGCCACCCTGGTTCGCCCAATCGGAGGGTGGCTATCTGATCGCATAGGAGGAGCCAGGGTTTTGTCCGGGGTCTTGCTTGGCATAACGCTTTTTGCACCATTACTTGCCTGGCCGGACATGCTGCCTTTCACTGTCGGGGCCTTAGGATGCGCATTGTTTCTCGGGCTTGGAAACGGAGCGGTCTTCAAACTGGTGCCCGAGATTTTCCCCGGGCAAGTTGGCACTGTAAGCGGACTGGTTGGAGCTTTTGGAGGACTTGGCGGGTTTTTCCCACCGCTTCTCCTGGGCGCCTGCAGGCAATATCTGGGGGCTATCTGGCCCTGCTTTGCGTTGCTTGCGGTAATGGCCGCCGCACTGTGGTGGGCCAACCAGAAAGTTCTTATATCGCGGCAACGCGCACATGATTTCAGTCTGCCACCGCACTTAGTGCGGACTGCCGATCAGTTTCGTGCCGGGTTTGTAGCAACACTTGTGTCAGGACTGTTGATCGCGGCGATTGTTATCGGCTCGCGCAAACTGCAGAACTTTGATCCAGCTCTTGTGATCTACACGTTCGCCACAATCTTCGCCACCTGGGGCGTTACGTACCACTACCATGTTTGGCTGCAGAAGCCACCTACAAAACGGTATTGGCAGCGCGGTTGGCAATTGGCTTTTCGGGGGGGACCAAAAGCACTATTGAGACTGGGGCAGGTTTCTTTCACTCACATCCTTGCTCAGTCATTCATTGCCCGGCGCTCGAAGCTCAGGTGGTTCACTCATCTCTTTTTGTCCTGGGGATGCCTTCTGGCTGCCGCAATAACCTTTCCGCTTGTGTTCGGCTGGATACACTTTGGTACCTTGCCTGACGATCAAATGCAATACGTGCCTTATATCTTTGGTTTTCCCACAGCGCCGTTTCCAGTGCACAGCTTGTTTGCCTGGGTCGTGTTCCACGTGCTGGATATTGCTGCTGTGATGGTGATAATCGGCGTTGCCTTGTCTCTATGGCGCCGGTTGAGGGACCAGGGAGCTCAAGCCGTCCAGTCGTTTGCGATGGATTTCGTGCCGCTCATCATTCTGTTTGGCATCTCATTGACTGGCCTGGCTCTTACAGTCTCCAATCTCTATTTCGGAGGAATCTTTTATGACTTCCTGTCGATACTGCACGCGATAACTGTTGTGGGAGCGCTTCTCTATCTGCCTTTTGGCAAATTCTTTCACATTTTCCAGCGACCGGCGCAACTGGGAGTCAAGCTGTATCAAGAGGTCGGCGCAAGGGACGCAGGAGCATTGTGCGCTCGCTGCGGCGAGCGCTTTGCTTCACGAATGCACGTTGACGATTTGAATGAGGTACTTGCGCAATTAGGGTTCGATTATTCAATGCCCGGACCGGCGCGGACCTGGCAGGAGATCTGTCCGCCTTGCAAGCGTAAGTCGCTGGCAGCCGCCCAATTACGTCTAAGGAAGACGAGCCATGGCTAAGCCTCCCTTGCCGATTACACAGCTGACCGAGCTATATGGTCCTCATCTCAACTATGAGCCTCCCGGTGGCTGGCAGGATGAGTCGCGCAATCCCGCCGACAAGCTGATCAAGACGCATTGTTGCTTTTGCGGCCAGCAATGCGGGATACAGCTCAAGGTGCGTGCGAACCAGGTGATTGGCTTTGAGCCCTGGGAGGAGTTTCCTTTCAATAAAGGCATGCTTTGCCCGAAGGGAGTAAAGCGCTACATGCAAAGCAACCACCCGGACCGGCTGCTGAGGCCACTGATGCGAACGGATTCAGGTTTTCAGCAAACGAACTGGGAGCAAGCGTTAGATTTCGTCGCGAAAAGGCTTCGCGAGATTCAAGAAAAGTATGGCAAGGATTCCGTGGCTATTTTTGGTGGTGCATCACTGACAACCGAGAAAACGTACCTGTTAGGAAAGTTTGCTCGTGTGGCGCTGGGTACCAGGCACATTGATTATAACGGCCGCCTCTGCATGGTTTCTGCAGGAACGGCATACAAGCTTGCTTTTGGCGTAGATCGATCACCCAACCCGTGGGAAGACATCGTGCACGCCGATGTGCTTTTGATTGCCGGATCAAACACTGCTGAATGTTCACCAATCACGACAGAGTATGTCTGGCGCATGAAAGACAGAGGCGGCAAGCTGATAGTCGTGGACCCACGCATGACGCCAATCAGCCGGAACACAGACCTCTATTTGCCGGTTCGCCCGGGGACTGACGTGGTGCTCTTTATGAGCATCTTGCATGTAATTCTGCGCGACGGCTTACACAAACGAGATTTCATAGATAACCACACGGTCGGTTTCCATGAGGTTGCGCAATCCGTCCAGGAATATACGCCGGGTAGGGCGGCGGACATAACCGGTGTGCCCCCGGAGGCAATTGAGAAGGCTGCGCACTGGCTAGGCACAGCCGGTTCAGCCATGATTCTGCATGCCCGAGGGATTGAGCACCACTCCAAAGGCGTAGAGAATTGCTCGGCACTGATAAACATCGCGCTGGCAACTGGAAACATCGGTAGAGAAGGTGCCGGCTGCGTGATGATCACCGGACAGGGCAATGGACAAGGAGGGCGCGAGCACGGGCAAAAGTGCGACCAGCTGCCGGGGCAACGCTCGATTGACGATCCGGAAGCGCGCAAGCATGTGGCCGGGGTCTGGGGCGTCCAACCGGACGAGATTCCTGCCGCAGGCTACCATACAATGCAGATTTTCGACGCACTGCATAGTGGGGAAATCAAGGCCCTGGTTTCTATTTGTTTCAACCCGGTTGTGTCGCTGCCCGACGCAGCCTTCACCAAAGAGGCTTTGGAGAAGGCTGAGTTCGTTTGCATCATAGATCCGTTCATGTCGGAGACCGCTCATTTTGCCGATGTCGTTCTGCCGGGGAGCCTGCAAGAGGAAGATGAAGGCGTGGTGGCAAATGTCGAAGGCAGAGTGCTCCATATCCAGAAGTGCGTAGACCCACCCGGCGATGCCAGAGTGGACTGGACAATCTTTTGCGACATTGCCAGACGTCTGGGCAAAGAAAAGTTCTTTTCCTACCAGTCATCCAGGCAAATATTCGATGAGCTCAGAGAGGCATCGCGTGGCGGGCACGCCGATTACTACGGAATCACCTACGAAAAGATTGACAAGCAATTCGGCGTGTTCTGGCCCTGTCCATCGCTAGAGCATCCAGGCACGCCTCGCCTATTTGAAGGCTCGCGCTTTTTTCACAAGGACGGCAAGGCCAGATTCGTTCTCACTCCCTACAGAGAGAGCGGCGATCCTGTCGATGACGAGTTTCCCACTTATTTGACAACTGGCCGAGTGGTAAGCCAGTATCTTTCGGGGACTCAAACGCGGCGCATCGGGGCGCTTGTGGATATTTACCCGGAGCCGCGCTTGGAGATTCATCCGCGCCTGGCGGCAGCGCATGGTATCGTAGATGGTGATTGGGCAACGGTAACGACAAGAAGAGCTTCGGCAACATTTCGAGCGATGGTTGTGCGCACGATTCGCCCTGATACGGTATTTGTGCCGTATCACTGGCCTGGCGATAAGAGCATCAATCAGTTGACGCATCGCACTATCGATCCCCGAAGCAAAATTCCCGAATACAAAGTTTCTGCCTGCCGGATTAGGAAGGCAGAAGAGGCACCTGAGCGGGT
>DATNRD010000221.1:0-11055 GCA_036703665.1 Candidatus Obscuribacterales bacterium | reverse complement strand
ACCGGGACTATAGTGGTAGTAGTGGCCGACCGAACATCAACGGAGGGCACGCTATGTTACCGGTGCGAATTGCCAAAGCCATGGGGCTGCTGTTGGGCCTGTGTGTGGCGTCGACCGGCGCGCCGTCAGCGCTGGCGGACGTCACGGAACGGTCGCTAGAGCGCTGGCATCCCAGCCAGGGTGTGACCTTCAAGCTGCGCGTTCACTACGACGAACATTCCAGACCGGAGATGATCATCACCGATGGTTTCAAGCTGCCGCCGAAGGTAGACTCCGGGCTCGTAAGCCAGATTTACGATGTGCGGCTCCTTATACCTGCCTGGCACGGTTTGCACAGCTTGCCGCCCGGTGCATCAGGCCGGGGCCAATAATGCCGTCAGCCTCCAGTCTTCTCCAGAGCGCCGGCAGGCGTTGCGGCGGTCAGCCCATCCCACCACAGGTACTTGTCCAGGTCCAGCTTTCCACTGGAGTGGAAGAACACGCCTTCCTGCTCCAGCAACAGCTGCTGCAAGCCGGGCTCGATGCCCGGGTTCTTGTGCGTGCTCAGCGCGCCTGCTGAGTTGACGACTCGGTGCCAGGGCACGTCGGCCGAACTGTAGGAGCCCGGCTCCGGCGCGCCAGCCCGCCTTCGCTTTCGATTGCCTCCCGGCTGCCCGGCGTTCGGAAGCGCTCTGAGGGCCCAGCCGACCCCCTGGGCGCTCAGCGGCCCGCCCAGCAAAGTCGAGACAAGCCCGTAGGTCAGGACCTTACCCCTCGGGATCTTGCGCACGAGGTCGTAGACCCGGGCGTAAACGCCGCCAGTCGTGCCTGAACCAGACCGGCTCCGGACCATGCTCGCACTACTGACTCCCATCCGGAGGCAGCTCTGGCAGGATTGGTTTCTTCTCGGGAGCAGGCTGCGGGTTGGTCTCGACGTGCTCGGTGCCGCCCTGCAAGAACAGGGGAGAGGGCGTGTGATGCTCCTCGATGATCTTTTGCGCCAGGGCAAAGTAACGCGAACCCGGCTTGATTTGCTGGAGTTCTTTGATGGCGCCGTCGATGTCGTTGTCCTGGTCGATCTTGTCCATGGCGTCTAGATAAAGCGCCTGGGCCAGCAGCTCGTCCGGATCCGAACCGGGGATGCTGAAGAAACCAGGCAGCGGCGCGCCTTTCAAGATGGCGATGGCGGCCTTGTAGTTGTTCTGAGTAATGCTCTGCTCGGCTGAATGGGTCAAATACATCTTGAACAGGCCGATTGTGAAGCCGCCCATCGCTACCAGCAGACCGATGGCCAGGACGACATCGAGGATCATCGGGTGCCTGAAGCGCCGAGCGGCAGGAGCAGGCTCGGGCTCTTGCAAGACCTCATCGAGGATCTTCGAGACGTGGTGTGGGTGAATCTCGGCTGGCTGCGCCGCCTCGCCCGATTCCGCTGTCTGGGCTGAATCACCGCCGGCTGCGGCAGCAGAGTTCTCTGCCTTATCGGGAGCGCCAGCGGTAGCCGCTGCCGGCTCCGCCCTGCTGTCGCTGGAGCCTGCCGGTTTCTCGATGCCTGGTTTGTATTCCGATTCTTCTCCGCCGGGAGATGTTTCCGGACCTGAGGAAGCCATTTAGCTTGTCCCTTTGCAGCTTAAGCAGTGCAAAACACGAGTCAGTGGCATCTATTACCTTATCACGGTTTAAAATGCCGTGCTAGAAAGAGCATTGAGACCGTGACTGCCGGTCTGTCGGGCTTACCCGGGGTCATGCTCGCCGCGCTTTTATCAGCTACTTGCCGGTACTTGCCAGCGTTGCCAGGAAAGTGTCCAGGCGCTGGCGCCTGTTTGGATCCAGTTCGAGCTTCGCCTTTGCTGCCACTGCCGCCGCCACTGCCCCGGCGTTCGCTTCGGCCAGCGATGACAGGGTGGCGAAAGCCTTGTTGCGCAATGAGACCTCCTTGGCATCCGTCAGCCTGACGACGACCGGCAGCTCACTCGTCAGTTGAAACTGTGCCACTGCGTTCAGCGCGGCCATGCGCACCGGCACGCAGGGATCGTGTAAGCCCGCTTCTATGGCCGCTATGACCTCGGCACCGGCGGCGACGGTGGTGGTGGCGGACAGGGCGCCTACCAGCGATAGCAGCGCCTGTTCTCGTTTGTCTGCGGACAGATCATGTGTGGCCTTCAACAGGAGGGAAACACTTTCCGCCGTTGCCGGCATCGCTCCCAGCGAGCGGAGGATGAGCCAATATCTGCGCGCGGCCTGCGCATCTTCTTCTACCACCGGGTACTTGCTTCTTTCGCCCGTGTTGCGGTCTTCGGGGCTCACCATGGTCATTGCCAACTTCACCAGCGGTTCGGCCGCGCGCTCGTCACCCAGGCGCCCCAGCGCATCGATGGCTTCTTCCAGGAGCGGTTCGTCCTGCTTCAGCAGAGGCAAAATAAGCGGGACGGCCTCGCGTTCCTTAAGCTCACCGGCCAGCTGGAGCGCATGGCGCAGTTGGCTTTCTGGCGCTCTGGCACGGGCTTCTGGCGGGCTCCCGGACAGGTGAGCGAGCTCCTCCAGTACCGTCTTTTTTGCCTCGGCTCCGGTCAGCTCGGAAAGCGCTTGCTCGAGATGCTCCGGCAGCTCGGCCAGGGTCGGCTCGCCCCGCCAGAATTCCTCATGCTCCTTAAGCCAGAGGGCCAGCTTAAGAGCGGCTCTCAACTGTCGCGGCTGCCGGTGCTGCCTGTAAATCTGCCAGACGGACGGCCAGGCGCGATGAGTCTGGGTCTCGATGACGATGTCCTGGGAGAACGTCTGGGCGGCTGCCTCGAGCACACCGACAACGATCTCGAGCGCGCCTTGCCTGACGGACTCGTCGGCATTGGCCAGGAGTTCGCACGGGTTGTGCTGTCGGGCGATCACCACCGCCATGTAATCAGAAAGAGCATGGCGTGCCAGCATCGCCTGCGTCAAATCGGCTGCCACATGGTCCTGCGGCCAGAGGGCAAGGGCACGCGCTGCGTCCACCCTCACCCACGGGTCGTCGTTATCCAGGTAGGACAGCAGCTTCCGGCGAGCCTCCGGCGTGCCCAGACGAGCCAGGGCATAGGCGATATGGCAGAACGCTGGCTTGCCGTCTCGGCCTGCCGCTTGCTCGAGCGCCGAGACCAGGCGCCCCACAGATTGCCGGGCGCCAAGCTCGGCCAGCAGCCCGGCAGCGTTGGCGCGCACCCGCCAGTCGGCATGTTGGAGCGGATCGCCGGGGACAGCGGCCTGGCCATCCAGGCGCTCGGGGTAAAGCAAGCCGAGCGCGATCTGGCGTTGCTCGCCGTCCAACTCCGCAATGATCGAGCGCAACCTGTCATCCCACCAGAGAGGCGGTAGCTTCAGGGCAATGCACAGTTCGACGGAGCTGCGGTTGGCAATTGCCTGGCGGATGTCGGCCCGAACGTCGCGAAACTCGGGCTGGTTTTCCTGGTGTGAACCAACAAGCCCGTGGTAAAGCAGAATGTGCTCTGTCTCGTACTCGTCGGCCGATACCGTGGGCCTTTCCTTCAAGGCAGCAGCGAAACGCTTGACGAGCCTGACAATCGGGCTCAAAAAGCCGCTGGTGGTCTTTACGTTCATGTGGCAAGCTTAACAGACGACCGAAGGGAAAGGGGTTCACAAGGCCGTCCATAATGCATTTGTAAAGGGAGGTGCTCGAGTCCGGATGGACATAGCCGATTTGTTCGCGCGCGCCATCGACCTTGTCGTCCGCACGGCCACGGGCGGTCCGCACGTGGTGCCGTTCTGGGCCGCAGTTGTCTGGCTTGTGCTGCTGTTTGTCAGGCGGCCGCTGCTCGGGGTTCTCTGGACGGTGCTGGGCGTCACGGACGCAAGCACCGAGAGGACCTTTACAGCGCGCGTGGATGTGCCGCTCCAGGTGCTTCTGGTTACGCTTGCCTTGATGCCGTTCCTTCACTTGGTAGACGGCATGGCAGGGGCCGCTCTCGAGCAGGCAGCCCGGGCAGCAGCTGCGTTTCTAGCTCTGCATGTGGTCATTCAGGGCTGCGACCTGCTGTTGGTCAAATGGTATCTCGGGCGGCTGAAGAGCATTTACGTCCCCCAGGTCCTGCGTTTTGTGGTGCTGAGCCTTCTCTATGCGGTGGTGGTGCTGGTGCTGCTCGACTGGGCGCTGGGGGTGGACGTCCTGCCCTTGCTTGCTACCTCGACGGTGCTGACGGCGGTTCTCGGGTTCGCCCTCCAGGATACTCTGCGCAACCTTTTTGCCGGTCTGACCATCAGTTTCGAGCGGACCTTGCGCCAGGGCGATTGGGTCCTGTTTCGGCAGGATCTGACCGGCACCCACGTGGGAGAGATCGTGGAGATCGGCTGGCGCAGCACAAAAATACGCAAGGCCGACAACAGCTACGTGATCGTGCCGAACAGCCAGCTTACCGACCGGGAGCTCACCAACTACTCCCTGCCTACTCGCCGGCAGGCGCGGGAGCTGAGTTTCTGCACCAGCGTCGAAGCGGACCCGTCCAGGGTAAAGGCGGCCCTTGTAAAAGCTGCCGGTGAACTGAGCGGCGTTCTGGGGGAGCCGCCCCCTCAGGCTTTCCTGGCGGAGCTCAAGCCCAGCGAGGCGGTCTACACGCTGAGATTCTGGGTCGATCGCTATGAAGACCTGGAATTAACAGCCAGCATCGTCTTCGAGCGCGTGTGGAAAGATCTCCATAGCGAGGGCAAAGGGCAGTCCGAGCACCAGTTTCCCGGCTAGCACCGGCTAACCGGATAGGCGGGGGTGAGAATATAATGATTTTCATGTTGTCCGGGGCGAATACCCCAGGGCTCCCCGTTTGGCAGGAAGGTGGTTGCGCGCCCGGTGCTGGGGCGGCTGGAGGGTCATCGATGTCGAGGCACAATGGCAAGCCGTTTTGGCGGATTCTCTCCGTTTTGCTGGTTTTCACCGGCGTGGTATGCGCGCAGCCAGTGAAGGCTGACGAATATTTCAATGCCGGGCTCAATTACTTCAATCAGCGCAGGTATAAGGACGCCGCCCCTTACTTCGAGTACTCCTTGAGGAACTCGCCCTGGGACAGCAATGCCTATTACTACGCAGCCTTGAGTTACCACTACGCAGGCGACACGGCCAAAGCCAAGCAGCTCTACAGGCAGGTTGTGGAGAGGTTTGGTGCCTCCGGAGCTGCTTCCATGGCGATGGCGGCGCTTAAGAGGCTCGATCCCAACTTCCAACTCGGGCGAAGCACATCACGGCCGGCCGCGCCCTCTCCTGCCGCCGGCGCGTCGGCTGCTCAGTCGGAAGGCGAGGGACTGGGCAGTTCTGGGGATCTTGCCTCGCTGCCCAACGAGGCGCGCATCTACTACACTCCCTCCGGCAACTCCATGATGGTGGATGCGCAGCTGAACGGGCGCCCGGTCAGGATGGTCTTCGATACCGGGGCGGAGACCTGCCTGTTCGGAAAGAACCACCTGGGGCAGCTCGGCATCCCGGCGCCCACCGGTCCTCCGCAGGCTATGGGCGGCGGCGTCGGCTCCAACAAGCCGATCGAGAAGTGGATTGTAAGGGCCAACTTGAAAGTGGGTCCAATCGTGCGCAGCAACTTCCCCGTCTGGGTTCAGGACAAGCTCGACACTGACCCGCTTCTCGGGCAGAGCTTTTTCAGAGACTTCGAATACACCGTGGACACGGGGGCGCACTCGATCGTCTTCAAGAAGCGCTCTGCTGGTGGCTCGGCAACCGCTTACGGCTCCGGCGGGCGCGATCCCTATGCCGTGCCTTTCACAAGGGAGGGAAACGAAATGGTGGTCGATGTCGAGGTCAATGGGCGTTCCACCAAAATGTACTTCGATACCGGTGCACAGGGCACGATTGCTTTCGGCAAGACGCATCTGGGGCGGGTGGGCCTGTCCGTACCGGAGGATGCCGAGGAGGGGATCTCCTATGGTGTGGGCGGGCAGACGAAATCGATGGCCTTTACGGTCGACCGCGTCAAGCTCGGACCGATCGATAAAAGAGATGTGAAGGTTACCGTGCTCGAGGAGAGCAGCATGGGCAAGCCTCTGTTGGGGCATGGCTTTTTCGGAGACTGGCAGTTCACGATAGACAACGCCAACAAGATGATCCGATTTGTGAGACGTTAAGACGAGGTTGTGGCGCGGAGGAGGAGTGCAAGGCTGGCAAGGCTTGCACGACGACGGAGCGCCTAAGTAAGATCAGTCCCATGCCCGATGTTTCCGTTGTGATCATCGCTAAGAACGAAGAGAGGACAATTGGCGATGTCCTGTCCGCGGTCGAGCCGATTGCCTCCGAGTACATCGTGGTTGACTCCGGGTCTGTCGACGCCACGGTCGAAATCGCGCGCCGCTGTGGCGCCAAGGTCTTTCATCAGGACTGGCTGGGATATGCCGCACAGAAAAACTACGCACTGAGCCTGGCGTCGGCCGACTGGGTGCTGAGCCTCGATGCAGATGAAGTAGCTACACCGGCCCTTGTGTCGGAGATTCAGGAGACGCTGTCCGGCCCTCGCGCCAACGAGTTCCAGGGGTTTCGCATGCCGCGCACGCTGTATATCGGCGAGTGTGCCATCACCCATGGTGGCTTCTATCCGGATGCTCAACTGAGGCTTTTCCGGCGAGGAATGGGGCAGTTCAACGATCGGCTGGTGCACGAGGCCGTCCGCGTTGCCGGCCGGGTGGGCATGCTCGTTCATCCGCTCAAGCACTTTGCTTACCGCAATGTCGAGGAGTTCGCCCAGGCCATGGAGCGTTACGCTCGCCTATCGGCGGAGGAAGCGGCAAGAAGCGGATACGGTCGCTGGAAAGCCAGCAGCCTGAATGAAGCGCTGCATCCCTGGTGGACTTTCTTCTATCGCTATGTCCTGCGCGCAGGTTTTCTGGATGGGCGGCTGGGACTGGAACTGAACCTTATCTACAGCGACTACGTCAGGCGCAAGATCCGGTATTTCAGGGAAATGTCCATGGCCTGATGATCGTCGCCGGTAACGACCTCAGGTGTTCGTGGGGCTTCTGCATTCCGGTGACGGGTTGCCTCAATCCCAGCTGGTGCCCAGGATCTTTTCCATCAAGCGACGATACTGCCTGAGGTTTTCATCGTAGTCGTCACTCAAGCTGGTGACGATGTCCTCAACGCGTTCCTGCGGTGCGTTTTTCACCCAGGGGGCCAGGCGCTCGAGCGTGGCCTCGTCGATCCAGTGCCTGGCCAGAAGCACTTCTTCGAATGTCATGCCGGACACTTCCTGGTCGGCCAGAGCAAGCTGCACCTGTGCTGCCGAAACGATGTTCTGCTCGATGAGCTTGCGGGCAAGTTCCTGCCGCAGCGCGGCTTTATCAGAACCGGAGCTGTTCATCGGGCCAGCAAGCTTCCACGGTACCCGTCACGAAACTTCGATATCTACTCTTTTACCACGGCGCTCGGCGGTGCTGCGCACCAGCTCACGCAGGGCGGTGATGGTCTTGCCGCCCTTGCCGATCAGCCTGCCGGTAACGGCTGGATCGCATGTGACCAGGACGCGATGGTGGGCTGGATTGACCGCCTCGCGCTGGATTTTGATCACCTGCGGGTCGCGGGCGAGCACCGTCAGCACGTATTCAGCAAGATCTTCTGCAGCAGTCGAGGGGCTTAGCGGGACTCTGGGGCGGAAGCTGCCGCGGCCCTTCCTAAAAGGTTTTGAACCGTCTCGCTGGCCTGGGCGCCATTTTTTATCCATTGTTGGATTGCTTCCTGGTTGAGCCTGATCTCTTTCGAGCGGGGGTTGTAATAACCGACTTCCTCAATCGGTATGCCGTCGCGCCGGGTGCGGCTATCGGTCACGACCACACGGTAATGGGGTGCTTTCTTAGCCCCGATGCGCTTGAGCCTGATTTTAACCACTGGTACTTCCTCTAGTCCTCTTTGAAATTGCGAATCGTTATTCTAACAGATCAAAACCGCTTTCCTTTCTTGCGGTAGTAGCCGCCGCCTGGACCCTTGAGCGGGAAGCCGCTCGGCGGCCTGGCTGGTCGAGGCAGCTTGGGCAGGTCCGGCTGGCGACCGGTTGGCGCCCCCGGCATACCCGGCATGCCCGGCATGCCAAAAGGCAGGCCGCCGCCCATCAATTTTCTGAACTGCTGGAACATCCGGCGCATCTGTTCAAACTCGTTTAACATTTGCCCGACTTCGTTTTCCCTCAAGCCTGCTCCTCTGGCGATGCGCCGCCGGCGACTCATGTTGATCACGTCGGGCTTGCGCCGCTCCGCGGGCGTCATGGAGTTGATCGCCGACTCGTAAAGTTTGAACATCTGCTCGCCGTGGGAAGCCAGCTGCTCTTGCTGCTCGGTCGACATGCCGAGCATGCCGCCCAGCCCCATCATCTTCATGATGTCGCCGAGCGAGCCCATCTTCTTCATCATGCGCTGCGCGTTGACGAACATCTCGAGCGTGAACTCGCCGGCAATCATCTCGCGCGCCACGCGCTCGGCCTCTTTCTCGTCGATTGATGCCTGAGCCTTTTCCACGAGCGTCAGCACGTCGCCCATCCCCAGAATGCGGCTGGCCATCCTGTCGGGGTGGAACGCCTCGAGGGCGTCGAGCTTCTCCCCGGTGCTGATGAACTTGATCGGCTTGCCGGTGCATTCCCTGACGGAAAGCGCCGCACCACCGCGCGCGTCGCCGTCCACCTTGGTCAAGATGACGCCGGTAACATCGAGCTGCGTGTTGAAGGTCTCGGCTACATTGACCGCCTCCTGCCCGGTCATGGAATCGACCACGAGGATCTTCTCGGCCGGCTCCAGCCCTCGATCGAGAAGCATGAGTTCTGCCATAAGCTCGGTGTCTATCTGCAGGCGCCCGGCGGTGTCCAGAATGACCGGGTTGTAGCCAGTCTCGCGCGCTTTGTCTACTGCGCGCGCGCCGATGTCGGTTACATCGGTTGAGCCGGGGATGGTGAAAACAGGGATATCCACCTGCTTTCCCAGTGTAATGAGCTGGTCGATGGCGGCCGGGCGCTGCACGTCGCAGGCGACCAGAAGCGGTTGCAAGCCCTCTTTCTTGAGCTTCAAGGCGAGCTTGGCGGCGGCGGTGGTCTTGCCGGAGCCCTGCAAACCCAGGAGCATGACCACGGCCGGGGCGCCTTTAGTCGTTAAAGGGACGTTCTCGCCACCCAGGATGGCAACCAACTCGTCGTAGACGACCTTTATGAACTGCTGGGCAGGCGTGATCGATTCGAGCACTTCCACGCCCAGCGCCTTTTGTCTTACGCGGCTGACAAAGAGTTTAACGACCTTGAGGCTCACGTCGGCTTCGAGAAGCGACTTGCGCACCTCTCGAATCGCCTCCTCGATGTTCTCAGGCGTGAGCCTGGCATCGCCCCGGAGGCCCTTCATTACTCCCTGCAGTCTATCGGTAAGCGCCTCGAACATGGCAAACCCGGAAGCCGGCAACCTTCTTTATAGGCTAACAAAAAGGCGCTGCCGCTTGCCCAACCTCACGCAAAGCTTAAGGATCGTTCCATATTTCCCGCTTCTGACCGACGGACAGAGCTGCAGAGGGTCTATTCATGGTTCGCGAGTGCGGACGGAAGCTCTTTGTCCTGTCCCCTGCCGGCGCCGCCGACTTCTCGCTGGTCTCAAATAGACACGCAGCTATGTCCCGTGTTTCCTGAGATAGCCGCTGCTCGCGCCATAGACAACCTCGGCAGGCTGTTCAAGTCCGCTTACCGGGATCTTTCCACACGGTTCTAAAGCAGGAACCACAGTCCTGGACGAGCGGCGGCAAGATGATTACGGATATTGGGAATGCATGTTTCTTGATACGTATGGACGGAAATACTGGATAAGCGTTGAGGTTGCAATCCCTTTGCGGACTCGCGAAGAAGGGAGACGAGTCCACAGGATTCAGGAAGCCGGCATGCTCACCATCGCGCCATACGATCCGCGTCCCAATGATGCGATAGCAATCTTGTGGCGACGCGGCCGATGTCACCGACACAACGCTATAGAGGAAACTGCAGAATGCTTCGGGAGCCGGGAAGATGCCCAAATAGTCCGCTGCGCTTCGATCCCTAAAAGCAGCCTGTAGGGCACGTTGGTGCCGCTTGGTGAAGAACCCTGGCTTCACCAGGGAGTGCGCAAACGCCGCGACAATGCCAGAGTGCTTAGATCTTACAATTCCGCGCGAGATTAATGCTGCGGAAGCAGCGTAGAACATGGCAAAGTAAGCCTCGATAAAGCGAAATCGAGATCGCCGTCATCTGCGAGATTCCGAGCGCTGCGAAGGCTCCTTTCGGCTCTGCTCAGGAGGGACTGAATTTCCTCGGGGTTCATATGGCGACTGCTTCCGCCTCGATATTGGTTATAAAGCTGTATTCCCGGAAGCGCTCGCGAAAAGCTGGACCCGCTATCAATGGTGAGATGAGAATCCCATGATTGATTGTTAGCTCGCAAGCGACATCCAGTGTTACTTCCTTCAAGCTGTCTATCTCTGTCGAGGTTGTGGATACGAGAAGATCGAGGTCCGATTGTTTATCGGCGTTGCCTCTCGCCCGGGAACCAAAGACAAAAACCTGGAAATCCGCGGGGCAGCGCATACTTAGTTGCGCCACGAAGGCTCGCGCGAGCTGCAAATCTGTTGGGCTGATGGCACTGGTTGATTGCATATTGACTTTCGAGCGGAATCCTCTACAGGAAGCTTACCAAATTTGTGATCGACTGCGAATCTAGCCACGCCCACAGCCTCGCAAGGTCAGCCCGAGGTGGCCCAGCTGCCGTCCATGCCCAACAGAAACGATCGATCACAGTCGGCCTTGAGCTTGACCGACCGGCGGCGTAATACCTGTAATGGACTGGCTCGGTACTCACTTCTACAGTCTGCTCCGCCAGCTGGAGCTGAAGTGGCAATCTATCGCAACAAAATAGTTGGCGTCATCGTGGCATTGTGCGGGTGGAGTTGCCGGATCTGCCATCACAACTGGTGGCTCAATTAGACCAGACGGCAAGCCCTGCTCCTCTATGACCAGGGAATGAGTCATAGATGACCCCAAGGCACGACCGTCTGGGTTGCATGGCCAAAGATGCAGCCGTTCGGCCTCTGCGGCATTATCTGCTCGGTTT
>DATNRD010000220.1:0-17972 GCA_036703665.1 Candidatus Obscuribacterales bacterium | reverse complement strand
CGCCTGCCGCATCTTGCCAGATTTGCAGCCAGCCACGGGCTTTCCGGACTCGAATTTGCCGTGGGCATCCCGGGGACCGTCGGTGGAGCGGTGGTGATGAACGCCGGCGCCCACGGAAGCTGTATCGCCAACGTCCTGGAGAGCGCCACTATATTCGACACCACGAGCTGGGATATTATCACCCTGAAGAACGACGACCTCGCTTTTCAGTACCGCAAGTCGAGCATCGATCCGGAAAAGCAAATCGTACTGTCCGCAAGATTCAGGCTTATCCCGGACAAGAAGGAAAATATCGACGCCCGCATTGCTCACAACGAAGAATATCGCTGGAAGACCCAGCCGTTGAGCTGGCCTTCCGCCGGTAGCACCTTCAAGAATCCCGACCCGGAACGCGGCGCCGGTTACTTGCTGGATCGCGCGGGAGCCAAGCACATGCGCGAAGGCAACGCCGCAGTGTCGGCCGTACACGCCAATTTCGTCATCAACATGGGCGGTGCTACCTCGCAGGAGGTAACCACGCTGCTGCGGCGAATGCAGGACCTGGTGTACAAGGAGTTCGCCGTGGTGCTCAAACCGGAGTGGAAAAAGCTGGGGCTTTTCGAGCCCTCCGAATGCGAAGTATGGAACGGGGAAGTGTAGAGGTAAGCGCACTCGATGGCAAGAAAAATTCGCGTGGCGGTGCTGTTCGGTGGAAGATCGGCGGAGCATGAGGTCTCCCTGCAATCAGCCCGGAGCATCCTCGAGGCCATCGACAAGAACAAGTACGACGTGGTGCCGATTGCCATCGACAAGGCGGGACGCTGGTATCTCAACGACGCATCCAGGTTGCTTCTCCATGCCGACGATCCGAAATCGATCAAGCTGAACAACGGTTCCAGGGACTCCGTGGCACTCGTGCCCGCGCCCTCAGGCAAGCAGGAGCAACTCATCAGCCTGACAAAGCACGAGCCCGTCGAGCCAATCGACGTGGTGTTTCCCGTTTTGCACGGCACGTACGGTGAGGACGGGACGGTGCAGGGACTGCTCAAGCTGGCCAACATTCCCTTCGTCGGCCCGAGCGTCCTCGGTTCGGCCGTCGGCATGGACAAAGATGTCACCAAGCGGCTCTTGCGGGAGGCGGGCATACCGGTAGCCCGATTTCTTGTGTTCGAGCGCCACAGAAGGAGCGCCATCGATTTCGGCGCGGTGACCGACCAGCTCGGGCTGCCGCTTTTCGTCAAGCCTGCCAACCTCGGCTCATCTGTGGGCGTCAGCAAGGCCAAGGACGAAAGGGAATTCAAAGAGGCAATCGCGCTGGCATTCGAGTACGACACCAAGATACTGATCGAAGAAGCGATCTCAGGGCGGGAAATCGAATGCGCGGTTCTGGGCAACGAGGAACCGATGGTGTCAATACCGGGAGAGATTGTTCCCACACATGAGTTTTACTCGTACGAGGCCAAGTACATCGATGAGAAAGGAGCCCTGCTGGAGATTCCTGCCAAACTGACGCCAGAGCAGGTAAGCGCGGTACAGGACCTGTCCGCTCGCACGTTTAAAGCGTTGTGCTGCGAGGGCATGGCAAGGGTGGACTGCTTCTTGACTTGCGACGGGCAGTTCCTTGTAAACGAGATCAACACCATCCCGGGATTCACCACGATAAGCATGTATCCGAAGCTCTGGGAGGCAAGCGGCCTCCCTTACACGGAGCTGGTCGACCGCCTTATTCAGCTGGCCGTGGAACGCTGGGAACGCGAACAGGCTCTCAAGACCTCCAGACAATTGTAGGGCGTTGCCGGTTCAGGGAGCACGATTCCCCTGGGGGCGCGGGCGTCCCGCGCGCTCCGGTGCCACGCACTCCCTGACGGGAAATACGAACGCTGCGGAAATTACGGAGTGACAGCGTCAGCCTTCGCGCCTACCTTAATGCTTACACGGGCGCTGTGGGGACAGCGCGGCTTTGGGAGGGGAATGAAATGGGCGACAGGCGCTTTGCAGAGTTTGAGCGAACGGGAAACACCAGCGACTCATCCGACGCTCTCAGACAGGAAGCATTCAGTCCGGAGACGGCCCGAGCCAACCCGCGACGGGTGGAAGATCTCTACAGCCGCCTCAACGTCAACCCCAGCGCCGACAAAGACGATCCGAAGTTCCTGACCAAAGACGAGCTGACGCTGGCCATCGACAATCACCAGCAGAGCGGCTACACAGCATTGACCGCCCAGGAAAAGGAAGTGGTGCACACGCTGCGAGACGAGTTCGACATTGCCCGAAACCTGTCTCGCGCCAGGGGCGAAGACAATGACGGGATCTCGCTTGCCGACCTCCAGACTTTTGTGGACAAAAACACCGAGAGGCTGTGGCGCCGGGCAGGCAGCCCGCGCTCTGAGGAACTGGGCAACGATCTCGGGCAATTCTTCAAACTGGCGAACCGCAACCTCAGCTCCGACAGACACGATCCCCAGTACCTGACGGAAAAGGAGCTTTCCGGGATTCTCGAGGACGACAGGCGAAGCGAAGGGCGGCTTCTGACCGTCAAGCAAAGGGAAATGGCCAGGATGCTCCTGGCGGATTTCGACCGTGTCAAAAGATTCTCCCAGATGAGGGGCGAAGACAATGACGGCATTTCCTTCTATGACCTGAAGCTCTTCGCGGAAAACAACAAGGGACACCTGGAAGCCCTCGACCGCGCCTCCAGACAGAAGTAGGCAAGGTAGGCAGGATCGTACGACCGGGGTTTATCCCCCTCACCGACGCGCTCGTACGGGCGGAGTTCATCGGCCCTGTTCGTGGCCAGGATCGTACGACCCTGGTCCGGTCGCACCTCGCCGCGATACATTGAACACAATTAAATGTCCGGCAGTCCTCACGGGTACGGCAAGCGGCGCCTGCAGTGGGATTTTCCCCGTAACCTGAAGCGTAATCCTGTCTTGCCTGCCCTGGTTCAAAGCGTTATGCTGGAGCCTCTTGAATTCCGGCAATGGTGGTCTGGCGGGAGTTCCCGCATCGGGGGGTGGCATGAACCACGCATTAACCATCGGCATCCTCGGGGGCATGGGTCCTGACGCCACCAACAGGTTGGCGGAGCTCATTACATTGATGACGCCTGCAGTTCAGGACCAGGATCACATTCCCGTCATCACCTACAACAATTCGAAGATACCCAGCCGGGTCGAGGCCATATTGCGCGACGGACCAAGCCCGGCGCCTGAAATGGTGCGCTCGGCCAGAGTCCTCGAGGCAGCCGGAGCCGATTTGATAATCGTCCCCTGCAACTGCGCCCATTTCTATCTCGACGCCGTTCAAAGGAGCGTCAGCATCCCCGTCTTGAACATGATTGAGCAGACCGTCAAGTACACGGTGAAGCACTTTCCCGAAGCGGCCACGGTTGGTCTGCTGGCTTCCACCGCCACAATCGCCTCCGAATTGTATTCTGAACCGCTTGCCAGACATGGAAGGAATCTTCTGACGCCTGCCCGGGAAGAGCAAGAGGAAAAGGTGATGGAGGCCATCTACGGACCCTGGGGCATCAAAGCCGGGTTCCGAACCAAGCCGCGAGCGCTGCTTACGGAAGTGGCTCAGTCCCTGGTGGACCGCGGGGCGGACCTCCTCATTGCCGGTTGCACAGAGGTTTCGCTGGTAATAGCAGGCAAGCGATCGCCATTCCCGGTTGTCGACCCCATGGAAGTGATCGCCAGGGCAGCCGTCCGGTTCGCGCTGTCGGGCACCCAGGTCAAGCAGCAATCCGTCCTCTGCCCATCCGGGCAGCTAACACTGGTTACGGCGTGATACCCCGCCGCATTCGCAGAGGTCTTCCAACCGGAACGCGAGCTAAGGTTCAGAAGCATGGCAAACGTCCTCATCACCCTGGCCGAAGACCGAGAAGCAACGACGGCGACCCACTTCGCGGTCAAATACCGGGTCGACGAAAATGACTGCTATGACTTCGCCGAGGGGCTCTTAGCTCTGGGGCACGACGTCTTCTTCGTCAACTGGGACGACCTGGAGGGAACGCGCTTCAAACGCATGTTCCACGAGAACAAGAAAAGGTTCGTGGAGCCTGTTCCCTTTCCCGATATGGACCTCATTTTCATCTACAAGATGGAAGGGTTTTACTTCGACCTGCCTCGCTTTCACCGGATGGTAAGAACGTTCGAGAACTGCGGGGCCTGCGTCGTAAACGACCCGGCAACGATCCGGCACAACATCAACAAGCGTTATTACTGGGACCTGGCGGCCCGGGGGCTGCGCCTGGCGCCCACGTATCCGATCGACGGAGGTCTCCGGACCCGAATCGCGAGCGGCGAACGTTTTGTCCTCAAGCCGCTCCTGGGCGAACGTGGTCACGGCGTGATCCTTGCGCGCGAGCCGGCGGACCTCTTGAAGATACGCGGGAGAGAGAGCCTCTACCTCGCCCAGCAATTCATGCCCGGAATTCGAAATGGGGAGCGCAGCCTGGTGTTCCTCGGTCTGGAGTTCCAGCACGCTGTAATCAAGCGCCCGCCGGCCAACAACACCGAGGAGTTTCGCTGCAACGAGTCACTCGGTGGCACTGTCGCCGTCTACGAGCCGAGAGACGACGAGCTGGCTTACGCCCTGGACGTGCTCAGGACCTATGAGTCTCTCGGATGCCCCGTGCACTTCAGCCGCATCGACATGGTCGACAGCGAGGCCGGGCCGACGCTTGTTGAAGCCGAGCTTCTCAATCCCTCAATCTATGCCAACTATTCCGGCAGGGGCAGTCAGTTCGGCACCGCCATCGCCGCATATTTCGACAGACTCATCCGCCAGAGGAAGAAAGCAACGCCAGTTACCGCCTTAAGATCAGGGCAGGCGTCCGCCAGTGCGCTGGCCGGATAAGCTCCACTCTGACAGGAGGCAAGCTGCTCGCCTCGGGTCGTTTGTGGGCCAGGACTTGCGCCGTCGCGTAAGCAGCTGCGCTGGCCAAAAGCACGACCAGCGCCCCGTAAAAAACATGCCTCGTTGCCTGAGAGCCCGCAAACTTGGTAATGGATAACATTGGCCCTTGCCTCGCCTGAAGTCCGCCTGACCGCGCCACCGCATACGGTGCCGGGCCGGGCAGTGCGGTCGCAAATCAGAGCTGTGAAGGTGTCAGTTGTTCTTGAGATAAATCCCGCGACACTTGCAATCTATCTCACCGCAACGCGGTCGTCAAGAACCTTTCGAGCAGATCATGACCTTCGTCATACAACAACATGACCTTGGCTATAAGGGGCAGCTCTGGCGGTTCAGGACTCTTGTCAAGGAAAGATTGCAGACATACAATGGCCGAACAGCAAAGGCGAACATGCTGCAGTCGTGTGTATGGACCAGCATACTCGTCAACTCTACACGATGCAGAAGCCAAACCCCAGAGAAATGCCGGTCAGATTATCCTTGGATCAGCTGAGCCGCGCAGAAAAAATAGAGGATAGTAGCATTGAAGTCTACCGGAAACAGTAGAGTAGGCCTGGCACTATGGGTAATATCACTTAGTTTGCAGGCACTCTTCTTGCTTGATGTAATTATTGCAAATGTTCGGGTGCTGATGTCGCCGAAAAGCTCCCTGCCAGCCTCGCACATTGCTTCTCGCGATGCATACATCTCAGGGATACCCTCGGCGGAACCTCCATGAATACCGCGACAACCGCAGGCAATCGCTCTCCTCTGAGGCGTCTGCTGTGGCCGACCTTTCTTACCGGTCTGGCAGCCTTTGTCTTGTCTGTGGCACTGATGGGCTTACTGGACTTTGGTCTCATAGGCGGAGTGCCATGGATCCACCAGACCAGGATTCCGCTCCTCAATGGGGTGCCGGCATCGCCCTTTATTCACGCGGCAGCACTGGAGCTTGCTTATCTTATTCCCCTTTCGCTTTCGGTACTCGTTGCAGACCGCTTGCTACTGAACAAGCACGTCTTCGGCCATGTGTTTTTGTCGTTTCTGTTCTTCGAAGTCTATGCCCTGTTCTTTTACCCGATCTGGTGGCATAGCGTCGGCTTTTCCACATTTGAAAGTGCACCTGCCTGGTTGCTTTTTGCGCTGCCCATTCCCGGGGCAGCCAACTATGCGATTCGCCTGCTGACCGCCGCCGCACTCGCACGAGCACGAGGGCTAGAGGCATGGGTCAGCGTACCCTGGTGGTCCGTATTTGCCCCCACGGCATCATTTCTCCTGGCTGCACTGATCTTGCTGCCTTTCCATTTACTGACTCAGTAGCTGTTCACTGCACGCGGGGCTGTGCAGTGCAGTCAGAATCGGGCAGTTTGGGGCGGTAGCCTGTTTATTGCGGCGAGCGGGAGCGGGGAGGATGCCTTCTGGGCGGAAGAGACTGGTTTGCCTCAATTGCAGCTCCGAATTCGATTCCGGGGTCGAGCTTTGCCCGAACGACGGCAGCAAGCTCAAGCAAGTCGCGCGTGACTAGCGCTACAAGATCCACCTGCACCTGGGGCAGGTTTACACGGAGATGGGCAGCCAAGACCTTGCTCGCGCTGAGAATGCCAAGGCATACGAGCTCAACCCGGAGTTTCTCGTAGCACCGGCAAGGCAATAACCAACCAGGGACAAATCCGGCTACACTTGCGCCGTGTATGATGACAATTCATTGTCAAGAAGCTTTCGGGTAGATCATGCTAATCGTCACGGCGCAGCAACCGGATTCTTTACAGCCTTGCCAAGCAACCCATAACCTCGTCTGTGCGAACCGTCCGGAAGCATGACTTCTGCTATAAGCAGCGGGGAAGGCAGTATCATACCGGCGGTGCCACGATTGCGGGAAAGACGAGCAGCGACCTTGGCCACGCTGGGACACGGACAGACTTCATATCTGGCAGCAATTGCCATTACAGCACTTGCCACCGGCGTGTCACGCCTGCTGTTCCCATACTTTCATCCGACGAACTTGATCATGATCTACTTGCTCGGCGTGGTGGTGGTCGCCACAAGATACGGTCTCGGCCCGTCTGTGCTGGCTTCCATACTGAGCGTCGCCTCGTTTGATTTCTTCTACACCCACCCATACCTGACTTTTGTCGTTTCCGACACTCAATATCTCTTGACGTTCGCCGTCATGCTGCTGGTCGCGATCGTCATCAGCACTCTCACGACCCGGGCACGAGAGCATGCCGCCGCCGTATCTCAGGCTGAGCTGCAGATTGAAAGGGAACGGCTGAGAAATGCATTACTGAGCTCCCTGTCACATGACCTTCGCACTCCACTTGCCACCATCACGGGAGCGGCGACGAGCCTGCTCGAGCAGGATCGCCGCCTCAATGATGCCACTCGCCAGGAGTTGACGCAGGTCGTGTACGAGGAGGCCGAGCGGCTCAACCGCCTCGTCGGAAACTTGCTGGACATGACAAGGCTGCAATCGGGAGCAATCCAGGTCCGCAAAGACTGGAACTCGATGGAAGAGCTCGTGGGATCTGCGCTGGCGAGGCTGGATCGAAAGCTCAGCGGGCGGCAAGTCAACGTCCATATTCCTGATGAGATGCCGCTGGTGGCGCTGGACGGCTTGCTGATAGAGCAGGTGCTAATAAACCTGCTCGAGAATGCCGTCAAATACAGTCCCGAGGGGAGCCCCGTGGACATCCGCGTAGAGAGCCTGGCCGACCAGGTTGCTGTAGAAGTTGCCGATCGGGGAGGCGGCATCGCAGCCGGGCAGGAGGAGCTCATCTTCGACAAGTTCTACCGCGCACCGAGCGAACGCAGCCCCACCGGCGTCGGACTGGGACTGACCATCGCCCGCGGAATAGTCAAGGCGCATGGCGGGGAGATACGTGCCTCGAATCGATCCGGCGGTGGTGCCTTGTTCCGATTTACGTTGCCAGTCGAAGGAAAGGCCCCTACGATCGAGGCAGAGCCGGACGACTTCAGGACCGGCGACGGTTCGCACCGCCAGGGCCCACAACATGACTGAGCCAACCGCTACAGTGCTGCTGATTGAAGACGAGCCGCAGATCAGGCGCTTCCTTCGTGTCGTGTTGACCAACCACGGCTACAAGCTCATCGAGGCTGATAGCGGCGAGCGGGGAATATCGCTGGTGGCTTCCGAAAAGCCGGACGTCGTCATACTGGACCTGGGGCTGCCCGACATGGACGGGCTTCAGGTCACGACTCAATTGCGCGAGTGGACGTCGGTACCCATCGTCGTGCTATCGGCGCGAGAGCAAGAACACAATAAAGTGGAAGCGCTCGATGCCGGTGCCGACGACTACCTAACCAAGCCGTTCGGAGTAGGCGAGCTCTTGGCCAGGCTCAGAGTTGCCCTGCGCCACGCCCTGCGCTCGGGCGAGGCGGACAAGGGCGAGGCGGTGTTCGTCACCGGGCAGCTTAAAGTCGACCAGGCACACCGCCAGGTGTTTGTCAGGGACCAGGAAACTCACCTTACCCCCATCGAATACAAATTGCTCACGGCGCTGGTGCGACATGCCGGAAAGGTCGTGACACACCGCCAGCTGTTGCAAGAGGTCTGGGGAAAACAATACTCAACAGAGAGCCACTATCTCAGGGTTTATATGGGGATGCTCCGGCACAAACTGGAAGACGATCCCGCACGTCCGCAATATCTCATCACCGAGCCCGGAGTCGGCTACAGACTCAGGGGAGAGGATTAAGACCGCGAGGGGGCAGTTCGGACGAACAGGAAGGGCACCGGCGATCGCAGAGAAGCGTAAATCGTGACCAGCAAAATAGCAAAGTTCAAAGCCTGGTTCTTTGAGGGCATTGCCAGCTCGAAGGGTCCGGTCAAACAGCACCAGGACCGCTGGTGGCGGGTACTCTCTTTGACGGGGGTGGGCTACTTCTCGTCTATGGGGTTCCAGCCGGGCCTATCTTACTTAGCAGCTGGTCTCTTGTCGCCGCTGGCGACACTGAATCTGGTGCTACTCACACTTTTCGGCGCCTTGCCGGCATACTGGCTCATGGCCAAGGAAAGTCCCAATGGAGAGTCGAGCTTCGGCGTCATCGACAAACTGATGTCCGGATGGAAAGAGAAGACGCTGGTGCTTGTCTTACTCGGCTTTGTTGCGACCGATTTTATCTTCACGATTACCATGTGCGCAGCCGACGCCACCGCTCACATCGTTCAGAACCCCTGGTTTCCGCGCTTTCCCAGTGACCGCATAGTCGTCACTCTTGGCTTGATTACGATCCTGGGGATCTTGTTCCTGCGCGGATTTCATGAAGCCATACAGATTTCCTTCTGGTTGGTCGTTTGCTACCTGGGTGTAAATGTGGTGACGTTATGCGCCCTGGCGCAGCATCTGACATCTCACCCTCATTTGGTGACGGACTGGGCGGCTAAGGTAACGACCCAATATCCTTCGCCGGTATCAATGGTGAGCACAGCCGTGCTCGTCTTGCCTCAGCTTGCCCTTGGATTATCGGGTTTCGAAACGGGCGTCACCGTAATGCCATACATCAAGGCCGGAACAGGCGATGACCTTCGCCCGCGTGTCCAAGATACCAGGAAGCTGCTACTGACAGCTGCTTCGATTATGGCTGTCTTTTTGCTGGCCGGCAGCTTTGCGACGGCGCTCATGATCCCTGCTGAACTGTTCCAGGAAAACGGTGAGGCAAATGGGCGCGCACTGGCCTATCTTGCTCACCTTTACCTGGGCGATGCATTCGGCACGGTTTATGACCTTTCTACCGTGCTCATCCTCTGGTTCGCCGGCGCATCGGGAATGGTCGCGCTGGTCAGCCTCGTGCCTCAGTACCTGCCGCGCTACGGCATGGCGCCCAACTGGGCATCGGCACGCCGCCCGCTGGTCGTCTTCCTGACGGTTGTTTGCTTCCTGATTACCTGGATCTTTCAAGCGGACGTAGATGCGCAAGCCGGGCCGTTCGCGACCGGTTTGCTCGTCTCGATAACCTCTGCCGCTGTGGTCATGGCCATTTACGTATGGTCGACCCGGCCGGTTCTTCGATATTACCTCTTGCTGGTAAGCGCGGCATTCTTCTGCGCTTCTATATCGATCATGTGGCAACGTCCGGACGGTCTTAAGATTGCTTTGATGTTCATAGCTGCCATATTGATCAGCTCATTTGCCTCCCGAGCTTGGCGCTCCACCGAATTGAGAATCGGCAAGGTAGTGCTCGACGAGTTGGCCTCGCAATTCGTTAACCAGGCGCGCACTGAATACTGGCGGGAAATTCGCCTTCTGGCCCACAAGCCTGGCGAGCTGGAGTATGACGCCAAAGTGCTGGAGGGGCGGCGCGACCACAGCATCCAGACCCAGGAGGGAAACTTCATATTTCTCGAGGTGTTTCCCGGCGATGTCTCGGAGTTCCGTGACGAGGTCCTGGAAGTCCGTGGGGTCACGCACGGCACTCACCAGATACTGCGCTGCTCGAGTGCCAGCGTTCCCAATGCGATCGCAGCAATCTTGCTCCACCTGCGCGACACGACCGGAGAGATCCCTCACGTCTACTTCGGCTGGACTGAGGGACACCCAATTGCCTACGTCATCAAATATATTCTTTTCGGCGAGGGGGAAACCGCGCCTTTGACGCGCGAAATCCTCCGCTCAGCCGAGCCGGACCCGAGCCGCAGACCGAAAGTGCATGTCGGCTAGGCGGGCATGGCAGGCGCGCCACGCCACCTTCATCCCACCAATATCCTCGGCCGCCGGTCCGGGTTGGGCTCTACCTCACGCAGAATCTCCCGCGTGACAGGAGCTGTTTCACCCTCACCAAGAAAAATGTACTTGAATACGTATAGCAGGGGATTCCCTTCCGTCCAGCCGAAATAAGCATGCGGTATGGTGTGCATCCTGTCGCGCAGGTGAATCAAGACGGCTGCGATTGCGTTAGGTATCGCTGGTGCCTCGCACTTAAGAACCTTGAACCCGCCGATATCGTGACCGGTGACCTCGAGACAGTCTCCCGAGAACTGAGAGGGGTCGCTCAACGTCACTTCCAGGAATATGAACCTGGCTTCCTCGGTGGTCAACTTATGCACAATTCGCGTCTCCGCCTCCTTTTCGGCATAATCCGTTCCACCCGGGCGGTGCGCGAGCAGGCAGATCTGCCCCCCGGTGCTCAGTATCTCCTCAATGAATTGGCGCGCTACCGGGTCGAGCTCAACCGCCTGGACGCGTAGCTCCAGCGAGCGGATTGCGCGCGAGATGAGCGATGTGAGCAGAATCGTGCCGATGAAGAAGGAGGCGATATGCAGCCCCTCCGGACGCTCGATCATGTTGGCAATCGACGTATAGATGAACACGAGCAAGATGGCGATGAACCCGAAACGCTTGCCCAACCCTTCTTTCCACGTGGCAAGCACGACAGCGAAGGCAGCCGACGTGAACAACACCAACACGCCTGTGGCATAAGCGCCTGCCTGGGCGTCGACGTCAGCGCGGAAAATGATGGTTACTGCAAACGTGACCAGGGTAAAGAACACCACGAGTGGCCTTTGCGCGCGGGCCCAGTCGGGAGCCATACCATATCGAGGCAGGTAGCGCGGAACGAGATTCAGCAACCCGGCCATGGCAGAAGCCCCGGCAAACCAGAGAATCAATATCGTGCTGACGTCATACAGGCTGCCGAATCCCTCTCCAAGATATTTGTGTGCAAGATAGGCCAGAGCGCGCCCGTTGGCCTCGGCTCCATCCTGAAACAATGGAGCAGGGATAAGAACAGTGGTCACCACAGCACTGAAAAGCAGGAAGACTGCCATTATCAAAGCCGCCACCAGCAGAAGCTTTCTCGTATTGCGAATTCGGCCGACGGGTTGTTCCGCGCTGTCCGCGGGATCTCCCTTGACCAGCGGCATCACAGCCACGCCTGTCTCGAATCCGGACATGCCGAGGGCAAGCTTCGGAAACAGGATAAGCGAGACTCCCACCATAGACCACACGGAGCCGAATGACGAAACGAGCCCGCCTTGCCATTCCGTCAGGACTTGCGGGTGAGCAACGATTTCCACAATGCATCGGACGACCACCACGGTGTTGCAAAAAAGGTACAGCCCCACGATGGCCACTGACAGGCCGATTGCCTCTCGGAACCCTTTGAGGAATACACCTCCCAGAACAGCCAGCATGAACAAAGTCACACCGATTCGGTTGTTGAGCCAGGTGGATACGAGCGGGTTCTCCACGATATGCGCGGTGGCGTCCGCCGCAGACAATGTGATTGTGATGACGAAGTCGGTCGCGGCAAATCCGAGCAAGACCAGCACCAGCGATTTTCCCCGCCAGCCTGCCAGCAGGCTTTCCAGCATGGCAATACTGCCCTGCCCGTGCGGACTCTCACGAGCCACTCTCGAGTAGAGCGGCACCAGGCCGAACAGGGTCACCAGCACAACGATCAAAGTAGCAATGGGCGACAGGAGCCCAGCCGCTAGAAATGCTATGCCGGGCTGGTAGCCGAGAGTCGAGAAATAATCAACACCGGTCAGGCACATCACCTTCCACCAGGAGTCCTGATGGTGCAGCGTGCTGAGCGGGTCGCGTCTTAATCCTTCGAAGAACCAGCGGCGAAACTTGTTTTCAAATTTTTGCGATCTACGATCGATAGCGATGGTCATAGGGATTTCCAATACCTAAAGCTTGCCAGCGCACCGGGCCTAAGGGAAGCAAGTATGCAGACTTAGCACGCGCCATCGCGCTTGTGCGTCTCGCACGTCTTCGCTCGAGTCCTTTCTTCATTCCCTGAGCCCGGTTCGAACTCAAGCCTTTCGCATTCCGCCCACCGCCTCTGAGAACCAGAAGCATCGGCGAATGCCCGGGAAATGTCGAAGGCGACAAATCCCAGGACGGCAACCAGCGCAATATCGGAAATACTCAACTATGCTGTCTCTGCGGAGGCAGACTCTGGCGAGGCATGGTATGAGTACGGGGGTCTCCACGCTTGTTTGCTTTCTCCCGATACGTTTTAGACTTGGCGTACGCCCATCTCTCGAGCCTATCTGAGACCGCATGGCCTATGAGCCACGCAACCAGCAAGAGCGAGAGCACAGTAATGATCGTTAACACTTCAATGCATCTGCCAATCGAGGATCTACACAAGCATTGAAGCGTGAACTCCCATCAATAGTGTATAAATATACGGCCGCGCAGCATCAAAAAAGCGTAAAAATTGGCACTCTCCTTCTCCGTCGGTGGCCAGGGGCACCACGTGAAAGGGCAATCTGTCGCCGGATTCCAGACCGACTGTTCCATGTCAATCACTTATGCATCAAAGGCAAGACACAATCTCAGTGAGGTATCTGCTTAGCGCCGGACGAGCGTCGACAACGAGGTTCCAGTTAACGTATTGGGTAAAGAGCGTCCCGCAGCCGTTGATGTCGTTGACCCTGTCACCTATGAGATCTACCGCTCCAATCGTGATTCCGGACAGCTCGCACATGCGCCGAGCTGCCTGCAAGTCCGTTTGGAATTGCGCGCCAAAGCGCTCGTCGTACGGCTCGGCGCGAAACCTGTCCGAGCGTGTCGGCGCCCAGGGTTCAGCGCGATCCCAGCAGATCCTTGCGGCGGCGAATTTGCCGCCGACAAACCAGAACCTCTTCTCAGGTCCGGGTGAGTACATCTGGAATGAATAGTCGCTCAAATCGCTGTCGGGGGACGCTTCCACCTCCTTTTGGAACGAGATCAAATCTCGATCGCTGGAAATCTTTCGCACAGCCTGACCGCCCCCTCCCCAGTTGGGCTTTGCCACCATCTCCCCGTGCGCTTGCTGGAATGTTCGCAGTACGTCGAAACTGGGAAAAGTATAGGTAGCCAGAACTCCGGTGTCCTCCGGATCGAGCTCTACGAACCAGTTCTTGAGCGTCCTGGTCTCCGCCTCAGGACTGTTGACCATCATGCCCACATTGCGCGACCTCAAGTGCTCTTCGTGAAATCGAATCTGTGCCTGGAAAAACTCGCGTCGCAACCTGAAGCCAAATTTTCTGCAATCCAGGTAATACCCGTCGCTGTAAACAATCCACAAGTCGGCTTCGGGTTTGACCCGGCCGATGCACTCGAACTTTCCGCCGCGAGCGCGACGGTATGCAGAAACGGTGCCGCGCTCGAAATCGTAACCGCCAACAGGCACGATCAGCAGTTCCGCGCGCTTGTTGAGGCAATTGACCATGGTTCGCACGGTGGAGAAGCGCTTGCCCTCGAGCAGCTGCGGGTTTACGGTAAGGATAACTCTTTTCCCGGGCGCCACAACTGGTGTCATACAGGAACGGCCGGCCGGGAAACCTGCACTGGAGCCGGCACAGGAGCAAACTCGAACGGGAGAAGACCCTTGCAGGTCTCGAACTTCTCTTCCAGCTCGGCTTCGGAATCGGCGCCAATGTTCACGAGCCCATAGCGGTAGCTGCTGACGTCCTGCATCTGGTCGGACAGCCTTTTGCCAGGCGAGGCGAGAATCTGGATCTTGGCGTCGGGGAAGCGTCGCATGACCGCTTCGACTTGGCTCTGCGAAGGTACGGCAAGGACATCTTGATCTTCAAACGTGCGAAGCACGCAGCTGCCGGCGAGGCGAAACTGTCCCTGCCCGCGCCGGAAGACCGGCTCCTCTCCGAGCGCAACCTGCAACAGAACGCTATACGAACTCGTGCCGTCCACCTTTTCGAACAGATCGGGAAACTGCGAGGCAATCTTGGGGTTGACCTCTATGATATGAATCTCGTCAGTACGCGGATTGTAAATCATCTCGATGTTGAAGAGCGCATTGTCGTACCCTATTCCCGAGATGAACCTTTCGGCAATGCCCTCCATGCGCGCTTGAACCTCGGCGGGCAGGCGCGAGGGGTACTGAAACCGCTTGAAAGAGTACGTGCCTGGGAACATGACTGCGTCGATGATCCCCATGACGTGAACCTTGCCGCCCAACACGTATCCCTCTAGCGAAACCTGCTCTCCTTCGAGCAGCGATTCGACAAGCAGGCAAGATGCATGCTTGTCGAAGGCGGAATAGCGGCTCAACATGTCATTGAACGGCTTGAGGAAACCGTCGGGCAGCAACGCCTCACGAACGTACCTCTCGAGTTCCTCCCGGTTGTAAACCTTGTACGCGCTCATCGACATGCACGACTTGACCGGCTTGAGAAAGACGGGGTACCTGGTGACGGCTGACAGATCTTCGGGCGTCAGCGGGTCGATCAAATGAAACTCCGGAGTCGCTTCCGGCACGAGATTCTTCTGAGCGACGCGCGAGTAATACTTGTGCTCGCAGCGCAAGATGCAGTCCGGGTCCGGGCCGGTCAGCCCGAGGCGGCGGGCCATAATGCTTACAACCGACATGCCGGGATAACCTACCGCTGACGTGATACCGGATATGCCACCGCCCGCGTACTTTTCAATGGCAGCTTCGATCAGCGGAACGATCTCCAGGGTGGGACCTGTGTAGCCTTTGAGAACGACCTTGTCGAAGTAGCCGCCATCGAAGTCATCGAAGACAACCTCACAACCAAGTTCGGCCGCCAGCCGCGGAACATCCCTGTACTCTCTGCTTGTCGGACATACCAACAGCACGCGCCTCATTGAAGCCGGGTCCTCCTATTGCCCCCGATCGTGCCTCCGAACGACCGCCACGCGGAAACAGCCGGGTCTGGAAGCCGCAGTCCCCATAGTGTCCGGTTACGCCCGGACGGATGTCAAGAAAGAAAAGCATAAGGATGTAGTTTCACGACATCCAGATTTGGAACCACTGCTTGACACGCTGCCACAAGGAAGGCGGCTTGTCCGGAACGACCCGGCGCAGCGAACTTCTGGAGACCCGGTCGGGAGGGGCCTCGGCGGCAACCTTGGCCGGCTGAGGCTGGGAGTACACGCCCGCTCGGGCTCTTACGAAGGCGCTTCCCAAAGGGGCCGGCGCAACATCCTCGGAGGGCGCCACCGGTTGATCCTCCATGGCCTCGGGCGGGATGGGAAAGTCCGGGTAAATCTCCTGGCAAATCCGGTAGAGTTCGTTGCGCACCGCCCTGGCGCTCGGGGGCCGGTCCTCCGGGTTGTGGGCGGTGAGCTTGCGGCACAAGGCATCCAGTGATGGCAGCACCTTCGGATTCAAAAGCCCCGGAGCGCTGACATTGAGCGGCTTCGGTCGCTTGCCTGTGGCCAGGTGGGAAAGCGTGGCGCCAAGCGCGTACAGGTCGCTGCGGATTTCTGGTTTGCCGAAGTATTGCTCGGGCGGGGAGTAGCCGGCCGTGACGACGCGCGTGGCTGCTTCCTTGGGCGCAAACAGCCGGGCAATACCGAAGTCTATAAAAATGATCCGCCCATCGGGCGTGAGCATGAGATTGCTGGGTTTGAGATCCCTGTAAAGGATGGGCGGCTCCTGACTGTGGAGATAGTCCAGCACCTCGCAGCACTGAATGCCGATTTGAGCAACCATATCGTTGCTGAACGGTCCGCCGGTATTGAGCATGACCTCGAGGTTCTTCCCGGGGACATAGTCCATTACCAAAAAGTATCGGCCGTCCCCGGTTGCATAATCATCAAATACGCGAACTATGCCGGGATGATCCAGGCTGCGCAAGATTGCCGCCTCGCGCTGAAAGAGCCTGACCGCCTCGGCATGCTCGACCGGGTCCGTATATTTGTTGGTCAGTTGCTTGATCACACACTGGACGTTGTCGTGAAGGCGATCCTCGGCTAAATAAACGGTTCCCATGCCGCCCTGCCCCAACGGCTGACAGAACCTGTACCTGGTAAACCAGTCTGTGCCGCCGCTCGTCACCCGCGCATTTTTCCTTGAAGAAAGCTGTAGCACCATGGCTGTCTGTCGACAATGATCTCATACCCACTGCTGGTGCGCCTCAACGCGGCATTGCCCTGTGTCCATGGGTCTTTTCCGCAGGGGTTGACATACATTCGTATGGCATGGTATGGTATGCCCATCACTCCCCACAAACTCATCGTCATCCAGTGGCACTCAGCGATTCGGAGGTAGTAGCCATGAGCCTTGTCACAATTTCACTGGTGGGGAATCTTGTCAGGCCCCCCGAGCAGGTAGTCTTTGCCAGCGGACGCACAAAAACCATCATGCTGGTGGCGGTCAACGGAACAGGCAGAGGTCCGAAAGCCGTCGACCAGGCTGACTTCTACAGGGTAGAAGCCTGGGGAAAGCTGGCTGAGCTTGCCGGCAAATACCTTGCCAAAGGCAATCAAATTGGCGCCTCCGGACGCCTCGTGCTCGACCGTTGGACTGACAAGCAAGGACGGACTCGCATTACGCCGATTGTCGAGGCGACGCAGCTGGCGTTCCCACCGAAGCTGAGAGTGGTTTCCAGCGATGCCCAGGCTGCCGAGCAGGTAGTCGGCGCTAATCCCATAGGCGGGGAGGTGGTCTTGGACGATGAAACAGAAGATGACACCGAGGAGACCGCAGACGACACTGCCTATGGGCACCCTCCGGACGCGGGCCGCGAAACGGTTCCGCCCATGCGGCTAGCGCCGCAAACCGCGTAGGGGTGCTGCCCAGGCGGGTAGACCCCGCCTGGGCAAGCGCCCACAGCAACCAGAGCAGACTTGAATCTAGAAAGGACCGAATAGCTCCCTCAACACACCACACAGCGCGCTAAGCGTGCAAGAACGAGAAGGTTCCAAAGGAAGAGGCCCGGGGATAGCCTCTTCCTTTGACTTTGGTTCCGTGCCGGTTCACTGTGGAGTTTTTTATTATTGAGGAACACCACGCATGCAAAACAGGGGCGCTGCTGGCAGCACCCCTGCTAAATCCACCCTCGGAGGGATTCGAACCCCCGACACCCGCCTTAGGACGGCGGTGTTCTATCCAGCTGAACTACGAGGGCCTCCATTGCCTTTTGGCAAATCTAAGTCTACCACCCCTGCAGCCGTTGCCTGTCTCGATTATTCCTGCGCCGTAGGTGCAGGCGTTCGCACCGATATCTTGGACAGGTGCGGGACCGTCTGTCCATTCCGCAGGGGAATTCACACCGCAAGCGGGAGCCACGCCGCAAGCGGGAGCCACGCCGCAAGCGGGAGCCACACCGCAAGCGGGAGCCACGCCGCAAGCGGGATCCACGCCGCAAGCGGGAT
>DATNRD010000219.1:0-6644 GCA_036703665.1 Candidatus Obscuribacterales bacterium | reverse complement strand
CATCGATTCCCGCGCGCGCCAAAAGAAACCCGACCATCAATCCCGCCGGACCGCCGCCAACGACGCAGCACCTGGTGCTTATCTCTTCAGAACTCATCTCTTGCACCTCGATAATCGCACCTATTTTACCTTGCTCCCTTTACGCGACCGGAGCCGCTGTAACGTTTCGACCAGCACAAGTGATGGGACCCGGAAACTGTCATCCCGAGAAGCCAAACGCAGATGTCATCCCGAGGAGCCAAACGCAGATGTCATCCTGAGGAGCCAAACCCAGGTGTCATCCCGAGTAGCCAAACCCAGGTGTCATCCTGAGGAGCGAAGCGACGAAGGATCTCGTAGCGGAACTGGCAACCTGTCTAGAGGTGTGAGATCCTTCGCTGCGCTCAGAGGATAACAGTTTCGAGGCGGGTGGCCTGTCTTGACCGGAACCTTACGAGCCGCTCGTCTGCTACTCTATTAGGCAATGGAAGTGTTCACTCAACTTCTAACGGGCATCGGCGGCGCCATTCTGGGGCTTGCGTCAATCCTTGCGCTGCTCGCCGGTTTTGTCTGGATTGTCGAGCTCATCAGGCGCCATCGCGAGGATCGCTCAGGGTTTTCAGAGTTCATCAAATCCGGTGCCCGGATGCAGCACCCGGCGCTGCTTTCCGCGTTCGAAGGAAAGGGCCCCGAAGCCCCCGCTGGTGCAAAGCCGCGCCTTGAGACGATCTCATGCGGACGGTTACGGCTGAAAAGCGGACAGGTCTTCGTGTGCGACCCTGCGTTCTGCAACGATAAGGACCTGGAGCCCTTCGACGAGCCGATGCCGGAAGGTGAGCACCCCGTTCACGCACTTATAATCGACAACGACGGAGATCAAAGAGTAGCCGCTGTGAAGATCACGGTGAACGATCAGTCATTGCACCACATCGAGCCTGCCTGGACAGCCTCGGCACGAGCCAATGCCCTCAAACACAGAATTCTTCCTGCCTTTGGCGTCGACTCCGCTAATGCCGCCGTTTTCAGCTTCGAGTCCCTGGAGAGCATGCGCGCGGATACGAGGGATCCGTCTGAGTTCGTACCCGGCCCGGATGACCCCAAGATAAACCCGTATTTGTCAGGCAGGACTGACGACCTGTGGAAGGAAACCGTGTTTGCCGATGGCTCCAACTGCTTCCTCTTCCTCTCCGGTTTGGGCGACGGAGCCTATCCCTGCTATTTCGGCAAAACGGAGCAAGGCTCGATCGTCTGCCTTCTTATAGACTTCGGATTCTTCGGCGAGCCCACGAGAATCGGCTATCCGCAGGCACAGTAATTGCGCCCTCGACCCAGCAATGCGTTAATCGCAAGCGATGCCAGGCCCTTACGACACATCCTCACGCCGATTGCTGCTCGTGTTTGCTCTTACACTATTGCACATCCCGCCTGGCATCAGCACAGTTCGATCAGGGCGACATACCGGGTTACCGTATCGGGTCCTATCAACCACGCCTGATTCTGCAAACGCGGCAATGCGCTCGGCGCACTTGTTGCAGCGGGCACAGTGCAGGTACTCGCCGTCACTTGAAGCAACAGGGTGAATGCAGGAGAACGTGCATTCCAGTGGCAAGTCTGCCCCCAGGCGAATCACGTCCGGCTTGCGCAGGTGGGCAAGCGGGCGAATGATTCTAAGTGGAAAGTCGAGGGCGACGCAAAGCAATTCTTCCAGTCTGCTGAAAAACCCATCCGTCGCATCGGGAAACGGATTGGTGCCGAGATGACCGAGCGCGATCGTTGATATTCCCTTCAGGCTGCACCAGATCGCTGTCTTGGACAGCAGTATGAGGTTCCGCCCAGGCAGGCACACGGCCTCGTCAGGCGTCGTGTCATCCGGCACGTCCTGCCCGGTGGTGCTCCAGTGCGGTCCGTAGACATCGCGCACAGTTAGCTCGATCGTTGTCAGCGGCTGCAGCCCAGGCCGGTCGATGTGATCCAGAAATCGCCGCAGGCACGCCTCCTCCGCCTGCTCCCATGCCAGGCCGCAGCGCACATAGACGGGATGCACGCGCCCGAACCGCGACAGGCAGAGAGCAGTAAGCGTTGCGCTTTCCACGCCTCCGCTCACCAGCACGGCCACCGATGTTGCCTGCATGTCGCCTGGTATCAGCACAAGATGAATCCTCTCGCTCCGCACGTTGCCACCGCCGCTGCATCATTGACACAACGGGAGCACCACGCGGGGCGGTCCAGTATATCATCCGGTCTGGATTCCAAGTCCGGACGTCAATTAACCAGCCTTAAGGCGGAGCGTCCCCCGCATGTACTACATATGGAACGGAATCCTTCCCGCAGGCACACACAGATGGCCATTACCAAGACTTCAACAGCTCCTGTCAGCGGGCGCAAATCGCAAACGCAGGCGGCCACCCTCACCTGCACTAGAAAGATACAGTTTTGCGCAGGGCACAGAGTCATGGGGCACGAAAACAAGTGCGCGCATCTGCACGGCCACAACTATGAAGTGCACGTCACTGCCGAAGCAGACAAGCTCGACGGAATCGGCCGCGTAGTTGACTTTTCTGTGTTGAAGGATAGGCTCGGTGGATGGATTGAGGATCACTGGGATCATGGCTTTCTTCTGTGGGACCAGGACGAGCCGGCAATCAGTGTCTTGCAAGGGTTCCTAAATGGGCAGCAAAAGCTCTTTCTGCTTCCTGAGAACCCCACTGCCGAGAACATGGCTGCGTATATCCTGAACCTGGGCAACGAACTTTTAGCCGACCGGCATATTCGCATCGTCAAGGCGGTTGTCTGGGAGACACCCAATTGTTATGCGGAAGCAACCGGCTCCGGCGCGTCGCGCCGTTCGACAGGAGCGGATGTCTAGTCCGCCATCACCTCAAAAGGAGCCTGGTTACAACGATATGGAAACGAAGTTCGACACGCTAACGTGTGCCCCGGCAGCACATCTTACGGACGACACCGTCGACGAGGAGCTTGCCGAACGCTGCGTGGCGCTCCTCCTGCGTTACATAGGCGAAGATCCGGACAGGGACGGGCTAAAGAAAACACCGAAGCGCGTGTTGAAAGCACTCAGAGAGATGACGCAGGGGTACAAGGAGAGTCCCGAGGCGGTTCTTTCAGCCACGTTCGAACTGGAGGCTTCCTCGAGGCACATGATTGTGCTCGACTCGATTCAATTCACATCCTTGTGCGAGCACCATCTGCTGCCATTTTCCGGAACGGTCGCCGTCGGCTACGTCCCAAATCCGGATACCCAGCGACCGATAGTCGGCGTCTCCAAGCTAGCCAGGCTGGTGAAATGCTTTTCCCGCCGGCTACAGGTCCAGGAACGCATGACCGAGCAAATTGCAGACGCGCTACACCGCGGACTGGACGCTGCCGGCGTGGGCGTTGTCGTGCGGGCAACGCACTCCTGCATGAGCTGCCGGGGCGTGGAGCAACATCGCTCGGTCATGATCACCTCCGCCCTGCGCGGCATCCTGCTCACCGACCAGAGCGCCCGGCTGGAATTCCAGTCCCACCTCAGCAACCGGTAAAGCAGATCAGACTCGTCAGCTCGGCGGGCCGAGTCATGCGCTGGCAATCGGGGCGCTTGGCACGGCAGAGGATCTTGCGCTGGAAGTCGTCGGGATAGCTGTAGACAACTTGCCTTCAGTAACATGGCCATCGCTTGCGATCTGCTTGTGCCCGGTCGCAACACCCTCGATCTCATATGCACTCTTGAAAAGGTTATCTGCCTGCGCGGATTCGCCTTCCTGGCGTTTGATTTCCGAGGGTTGCCCATCCATTGCTGACCTTTTGCTCATGACAATTCTCCTCACTGTCACTCCCTGGGCGATCCTGGAGGCGAGATTCCGCAAGACTCGCCGCCCTCGAGCACCGGGGCGTTCCCCCGCCTGCCATCGGCCCTCACGCGGTGCGGAGGACGAATAGAGCGTGCGTAACAAGCGGCCTGCTGCGACCAAGCTTCCCGCAGCTACTTGAGGGCGGGCGTGATGTCTGTATGGGAAAAATCGGTTCCTTTAAACAGCAGCGCCTCACCGGTTACTCGTGCGAGCGCATAAGAGAAGCAGTCTCCGAAGTTGAGTTGCGCCGGATGACCGCTTCCCTTACCGAAATCCCGGTACGCTTCGCGGGCAATGCGCGCCTGCATTTCAGTGACTGGCTCGATGGTAATCTGTGCTGCCAGGCAAAGATCATCAAATCGATGAGCTGCCACAGGATCGCGGCTGCCGTCGATGATTATGGCGGCTTCTACGAAGGTGGCTGCCGAAACGCGGCGGGTGGATGCCGAGGCTATCGCATCAGCGTAGATCATCGCATCAGGCTCATCTCGCAGGATCGCCATGAGCGCTGACGTGTCAATGATCATTGCGGCAATCCCCGCTCGTCGTACAAGAGATCGCCGTGTTCTTTAGAGCGAAATGGTTCCTGGAGGTGCCTGGCGCAGTCTTTGCCAATCGACAGCAACCGGTCCGCCAGGCTGAAACCCTGCTCTCGGCGTACACGCTCGAGACGCTCCCGCACAGCCTTCGTGACTGCCTCCGTCATGGTTTCGCCCGTCAGATCGGCAAGCTCCTGCACCAAGCGATGCGTCTCTTCATTTTTTATGTTCAGTCCCACAGTGCTCTACCATTCTACCCTATGCAGACTATCATTCTACCACGACCCAGTAGCACAACCCTGGGAGCGCTGGCATCTTGATGCTGCTGCCGAATTAATAAGTGTTGCGTACGACTCGAGACGAAATCGGAAGCAGCGTCACCTGGCGCACGGAAGCCTGCGCTCCCAGGGCAATTCCATGCTCGTGCCGGGTCGCGCCGCCTGGCCCGCTCACATGTTTCCAATGAAGCGCCGCGCGGCGGCAGCGGCGGTCATGCCCTGTCCCATGGCGGTGGCGATGCGCGGGTAGGCGGGGAACGCCACGTCCCCTGCGGCAAACACGCCGGCGCAACTGGTGGAGCCGTCCACCGCGATCTTTATGTGTCCCTTGTCATCCATGTCCAGTTGCCCGCGAAACGGCTCGCTGTTGGGCTCTCGCCCGATTTGCACGACCAATTTAGTGACTGGCAGTTCGATGGCAGACGGTGCCGCAGCTGCAACAACTGTGATGCCTTCCAGGTGAGTCGCGCCGAGAAGTGCGCGCACCTGGCTGTTCAAGAGCAATTTGATGCGCGGATGCGCATGAGCAGCACGCACAATATCGGGTCTGGCCGTCAACCGGTCTTTGCGGTGAACGAGGTATACCTGCGGGCAGATTTCCGCCAGCTCTAGAGCGTCCAGGCAGGCGCTGTCCGCACCTCCCACTACTGCCACGTTTTGTCCCTTCAGTTGAGAATGCCGCCCCTCGATCCGATAAAGGATGTGCTGGCTGAAGTCGTCGTGCCTGTCTATGGGCAAAGTTCGCACTCGCGATCCGGTGGCAATCACAACGGCACCGGCAGAGAAAGTTTTCGCGCCTGCTGAGATGCGCATTTCTGAAAGCTGAGCTTCTGTCACCGGATGTGCCGCCAGGTATCGGCACCGCATCTTCTCCACCAGTCCGACGAGCCGCTCTCGAAGCTGCTTGCCATCACGGAAGAAGCCAGCAGCAAGATTCTTTATAGTATGGGGAATGGAAGCAAGCTGGCCACCTAGCTCCTGTGAGGCTTCCAGTAACAAGTAATCAACCCTGGAGTCGTGCAGCTCCAACGCACAACTCACGCCCGCCGGTCCGCCACCGATTATGAGGACATCGACTCTCGTTTCGGCAGTCATAGCATCAGCTGAGGCCATCGCATGGGCAAACATCACCGCAGGCGGTAACGAAAAACTGTGTAGCCACCCCGGTTGAAGCCGCAGAAAAGATCATCCCCGCATTGCGTCAGGTGAGCAATTCCAAGGGATTCCTTCACACCCGTGGTCGCCAACTCGGTCATGGTCCCGTCCGCATCCCAGGAATACAGGTTTGCATTGCGGTCGACACCGGCAAGAAGGCCGTTGCCGCTGATAAGAACGAGAGGCGTCCCGCCGTTCCCCCATGCCAGGTCCACTTCGAAGCGACCACTCGCGAGCGGTTTGCCCCGATCGGCAGAAAGCACCGCAAAGCCGCCGCCGGCCAGTGCGGACCAGTCGATTGCATCAGGATCGCCGCAGTCGATGCCGAACCCGGCAGCAACCAGCTCTAATCGATCAGGCACAAAGCGCAGCCAGCAGCAGTGGAAGGGGAGCTCCGCTTCCCAGAGCGGTTCGTGGAGCTGGATGCTGCCGTCGTCCGTAAGCCTGGCACGCAAGGCCCCAACGCGCGAGCCTGCCGCCGCAGCAATCACCAGCCGCTTCTTGTCGACGGCAAGGGCTGTCGTATACCCCCAATCGGAAAGTACAGGTTGATACCGCAGGCGGTGCGCAGCGACCGAGCCAACCACTTCCGCCTTCACGGCAGCCGCCCGTGCCAGTGCCTTATCCCATGGTTCTTCCGAAATCAGGATGCCTGTTGCGGGCGGGTCGTCGCACTTGTACCCGCGCGGCGACGTGCTGATGAGGCTAGGAGCTTGTGACATAAATCCGAGAAGTGCATAGTCAGGGGACATGCGGCGCATATAGCCGACCATCTGCGCCAGTAGACAAAGGTCCGGCTGAGGGTGGGTGGCAGTGTATTTTGGCGTCTATTAAGACTGTCAGAA